>JBDKTF010000239.1:0-6843 GCA_039680295.1 Anaerolineaceae bacterium | reverse complement strand
TGACCGGTGAAGCCGGTGCCGCCTTGCGCCGCGCGCTCACCTCTGTCAGCATATCCCGCGCCAATTGATTGTGCGGGCAGGCGCGTAAAAAGCGCGTGAGCACGTGCAAGCGCTCTTCATCGCTCTGGCATGTATCCAGATAGGCAAACCAGGCATTTTCATTGCCTGGTTCAGATTTCAAGATGGATTGGAGTAAAGCCTGCGCGTCGGTATTCTTTCCTGCCTGTTGAAGGCTCCTTGCGCGCTCCAATAAATGTTCGGTCACGGGCATGGGGAAATTCCTTTCTCCATGAGCCTGTTGCAAATGGAATGCCAGATGCGGTCAGGCTTCCAGTTCTTTCGGGCGCCACAAATGGATCAGGTCGCCTGACACTTCGTCGCTCAATTCCTCCCAATGCTCAATCGGCAGGATCACATACGCCACCGCGCAGGTTGGCAGTGCCTCCACCTGGTGGGTAATCGTCAGCATCAAAGCTTCCAGCCCCGGGTTGTGCCCAATCACCATTACCTTGTCCAGTGTTTCTGGCAGGGAACCTAATTTTTCGAAATATGTAGGCGTTTCTGCCATGTATAGATCATCCAAAAGGTCCATCGGAACTGAAATGTGCAGTCCTTCCAATATATTTTCCCCGGTCAGTTTCGCGCGCGCGGCGCTGGAACAGAGGATCCGCTGCGGAATCAATTCCATTTCTTTGAGCATTTCACCCATACGCAGGGCATCCCGCTTACCCCGCTTGGTCAGTGGACGGTCACGATCCGCCAGATCAGGATCTTTCCAGCTCGATTTGGCATGACGCATCAGCAAGAGTGTTTTCATCGTATCAATCTCCTGAACAAGCAAAGAAACATTCCTTTATATCTTATCATAAAATACTGTCCATCAACCATCCGTGCTGTCACATGCGGCTATTCTCTTTGCTTTACCCGTGAAAAAAGTGGACGGCGATTGCCGTCCACTTTTTGTGTTTGCTAAAACCCTTTTATACAGCTGGGGGTGTCGTGATTTCCTGTGCCTTGCGGCGGGCGCGGCGTTTGCGCATGGCTCGCACGATCAGCCAGATGGGCAGGCAGATCACCAGCCCGATCGGCAGGGCGAAGATCACCAGCCAGATCACCACATTGACCACCACCTGCAATCCTTTGATGAGCGCTTGCGCGGCGTCGCGAGCCACACCAACGGGTTGCCAACCGGCAATGGTCAGCGGTTTGATCGATGCTTCTGCCACAAGGTCTACATTGATTGCAGAAAGGGCAGCCGATTCTTCATAGTACTTGATCTGTCCCTTGAGGACTTCAATCTGTTCACGAATGGACGTCAGTTGATTGAAGACGCTCAACACATCCTCGGTCTTGGTTGCTGAAGCCATGATCTCGCGCAGTTGCGCTTCAGCGTCTTCCAGATTGCGCAATCGCGACTGAAGATCGGTGTACTGATCCGTCACATCCTGCCCGCTGGAATTTTCAGATTGAACATCTTTGGTCGGGTCTTTGGTCTGTGCTTTGATCTTCGTCAGAGCTTCATCCAGCTTTTCTGAAGGCACGCGAATGGTGATCTGAGCCTGGGGGATTTCCTGTCCTTGGTCCGTGGTGATCTTATATAAATTGGACGAAACCACGTAGCCGCCCATGTCACTCGCCATCTGTGAAATCGCATCCATGCTCTTTGCCGGATCCACCACAATGATGGATAGATTCGCGTTCTTGATCACCAACCGTTCAACCGACGTGCTGGTGGTGTTGCTCGTTGTGAGAGACGCCTGATCCCTCGCCATCTCATACTCGGCGGCAGGCGACTGTGCCGCTGGCGCTTCGACCGGCGCCGCCCCTGTCATCCCCCCCGATTTCGAGACAGAATCCGCCGTCTTGGCTGAAGCACAGGCTGAGAGCACCAGCATCGCTGTTGCCATGATCAAAATTAGTTTCCTCTTCATCTTCACCCTACTCTCCTCTCCCTTGGAATCATTGCCAGAATGGTTGTCAAACATGAGACGCTTCCCATGTTAAATAAGTTCCGTCTTACCAGCCCTCTGACAATCGCAGTGCATGGCGGATGGGTAATCCCGCATCCCGGATTCTTCCCTGAACCGAAAGAATATCATATTCCACCCGGTGAATCTCCCAGGTGCGCGCTTCTGGATCGAACAACGCATAGGCTGCCCGTGGATCCCGATCACGCGGTTGCCCCACCGAACCCGGATTGAGGATGGACCGTCCATTCAGTGTCATCACCCGGTGATCTTCAGCCAACCCTGGCGTCATCACATCGCTGCCCTCGTTCATATGAAAAAAGAGCGGCAGGTGGCTGTGCCCTACCAGGCATAACCGCGTTGAAAAATAATTGAAATTCGCCCGCGCTGTACGCGTATCCAGAATATATTCCCACACCGGATTCCGTGGGCTGCCGTGCGCCAGCGTTACATCGCCGATCATCTTTGACGCCGGTAAACTGCGCAAATAATCCAGGCTTTCCGCGCTGATCTGATCTTTCAGCCAGCCAATCGATTGCCGCGCTTCGGCATTGAACGCATCGATGTCAATATCCCCCACCACGGCTGCATCATGATTACCCATCAAACAGGTGAGGTGGGGCAAATCGCGGATGATTTGTACGCACTGGTTCGGATCAGGTCCGTACCCAACCAGATCACCCAGACACCAGACCTCATCCACCGTGCCCGCATCTCGCAGAACCGCTTCCAACGCCGTCTGATTGGCATGAATATCAGAAATCACCAGTATTGGCATAATGGGTTTCCTACCGGAGATTGATATGGATAAAACACAGGATCAGGCAAGCCTGATCCTGTGCAAACATCTTATATTACGGCAGATTGAACTGGAAATTCCACCGATCGGTTTCGGGTTGAGTGAGTGTTGTGGAACTCCCAAGGATGGCGATCCAACTGTTTCCCGGTTTGAGCGCCATCAGACTTCCATCGGCATTGAAGAACTGCATGGGCTTGTCTGCCCCTGCCGACTTCCAGATGCCCTCATAAGCCTGTCCATCGCGGAACAGATAAGCCTTGGCGCCCTGAGTATTGTCTGCCAGCGTAATATCGTGCATGCTGGCTGCATACTCGATATAGTTGGCATAAATGACCACCACATTCGAGAATGACAGTTGTTTGTCGGTCAGGGCATCGGTCAGGGGAATCAATTCGTTGTTGTCGTCTTCGATCCAACGCAGGTACTTGCCGCTGGCGGCATCGTAACGCCATTCTCCCCGGTCTTGAATATTGAACTGAACCAGTACATTTTGGGCGGCTTTGCCGTTTTGAGGAACATCGGTATCGAAGCGCATCCCATCCAGATTCTGACGGCTGTTCGAAACGCCCCGCTCGGTTGCCAGCTTTGAAAGCGCCGCTGTGTCTGAGAAAACGCTGATCACCGTCCCACGCCCATCATCACAAATGGCGGGGCAATTTTCAGGTCCGCCGACAATCGCCCGGTTGCCCAACGTTCCAACGATCTTCTGATAGATCGGCAAATACGCCGATTCAAACCCCAGAATCCCCTGATACATCGGCACCAGTTGCGCGTCCACGTAACGCCCCGAGCGAATCGGTCCGACCTTTTCGGCATTTTGTCCGTAGAACAGACCGACAAAGCGGTTCATGCCGCCGCCGATATAGTATTCAAATACCAGGTCTGCGTACGAAAGCCCATAATGCGGGCGACCGATGCGCGGCCAGTTGGAAACCTTGATCATCACCGGGCGGCGGTCCAAAATTGTGGGATCGCTCACCACCAGACCCGTCAGGGGGTCAACGTTCGACGGGAACCCGCTTGGACCGTATTCCGCCGGTGCTGGGGTCGGGGTGATGGTCGCCGTCGGCGCCGGGGTATTGGTGCTGGGTCCAAAGGGGGTCAGCGTTTTAAGCGCGGTTAATGTTTTCTGCGCAGATTCTGCAATCAAAGTTGCCTGCGGCACCTGGGCGTTTGCCCCACCGCATGCGGTCAATGTGATCGAAATCAACACCAGAGAGGTGATCGCAATCAAAAGGTTCGTTTTTTTCATTGTTCACTTTCCCATGCCAGACAAAACCTTCTCATTATTATACCCGTTTCCGCAGTTCGGCAAGCCGTTCAGCGACTCTCTTCACGATGGCTTCTGCGACATCCGTCTTGCTCATCAGGGGCAAACTTTCCTGCGTTCCATCAGCATCCAACAGAATCACCCGGTTGGTATCCACCGCAAAACCCGCATCGGGGGCGGTGATGTCGTTCGCCACGATCCAATCCAACCGTTTATGCTTCAATTTGGCTTGCGCGCTCTCGATCAATGCCTGGCTTTCAGCCGCAAAGCCCACCGTCACCCTTGGAAATCCGCTCTGTGCCTTCCGTTCTGCCACAGCCGCCAGAATATCCTCGGTGGATTCCAACTTCAATTCGGGCACGCCGCCTTCCTTCTTGATCTTGTTGGCTGCCATCTGCACAGGACGGAAATCCGCTACTGCCGCCGCCATCAACAATGCATCTGCATCGGAGCTTTCTGCCAGGGTCGCCGCAAACATCTGTGCGGCGGTCTGCACGCCAATCTCCTTCGCCCCCACCGGCATCGGCAGTGCTGTCGGTCCATGGATTAACGTCACCGTCGCGCCGCCATCCAGCGCCGCCTGCGCCAACGCGTATCCCTGTTTTCCCGATGAATGATTGATAATTGCCCGCACCGGGTCAATGGGTTCCTGCGTTCCTCCCGCGGTAACCACCACCTTCTGACCCGCCAGCTTGCCGCCTTGCGCCAGAATGTATCGGATATGCCCCAGAATTTCCACCGGTTCGGTCATGCGTCCCACGCCGACCAACCCCGATGCCAGATGTCCCTCTGCTGGTCCCACGAACCGCACCCCGCGCTGGCGCAGAATTTCGACGTTTTCCTGCGTGGCGGGGTGGCTGTACATCCCCGCATCCATCGCCGGAGCGATCAGAACCGGGCAGTGCGAAGCCAGTATCGCGACCGTCAGCAGATTATCCGCGATCCCGCGCGCCAGTTTTGCCATCGTGTTCGCACTGCATGGCGCGATCACCACCAGGTCCGCGGCGCGTCCCAGCCCGATATGCGTCACATGTCCAATGCCGCCCCACAGGTCGGCATCCACATATGCTTTGCGTCCTGTCACCGATTGGAAGGTTAATGGCGTCATGAATTCCAACGCCGATTGCGTCAGAACCACATCCACCAGCGCCCCCATCTGCGTCAGTTTGGATGCGATGTCCGCCGCCTTATACGCAGCGATCGAGCCGGTCACCCCCAGAAGAATAGTTTTGCCTTCGAATGGTGTGCTCATTGATTCATCTCCCAGATCAAGCGCAGTCCATCCAATGTCAGCCACGGCGCGACAATTTGAATGGCTTCCGTTTCATTGGCGATCACTTCAACCAGCCCTCCGGTAGCCACTACTTTCATTTCCTCCCCCAGGATTGTACGAAAACGCTGGATCATCCCCTCCGCCAGCGAAACATAACCAAAGATCATCCCCGACTGAATGGCATGGGGTGTATTCCGTCCGATCACGGAAGGCGGGCGTTTGAGTTCAACGGTCGACAGGCGTGCTGCATGGCTGAATAAAGCCTCCGCTGCCACATTCACCCCCGGAAAAATCGCCCCACCCAGGTATTCGCCGGCTTCAGTGATGGCATTGAACGTCGTCGCCGTGCCGAAATCAATCACACAGGCGGGTCCCCCATAAAAATGATACACCGCCACTGCGTCAGCAATCCGGTCCGCCCCCACCGCCTTCGGATCGTCATACCCGATGGTGATCCCCGTCTTCACACTGGCGTCGACCACCAGGGGTTCCTGATTCAGGTAATTTTCACATGCCTGAACCATGCGGTGCGTCAGCGGCGGTACCACCGAAGACAGACATACCCCTGTCAGATCTGATGTATGCAAACCCGCATTTGCCAGTAACCCGATCATTTGAATGCCGTATTCGTCCGGCATTCGGGTATGGTCCGTCGAAAGGCGCCAATGCGCCCCCAGCTTTCCTTCGTGGTACAGCCCCAGGGTAAGATTGGTGTTCCCCAGGTCAATGGTAAGCAGCATGGCGCCTCCTGAACTTATTCTGATAGTTGATGAACGGCGTCGATCACCTCCGCTGCCAGATCAAAGCGGCTGAACGCTGGCATAATATACACACCCTGAACGGAGGATTTCATTTCCTCCACCAATTCTACCGCAATTCGCACGCCTTCTGCGGGCGCGCCGTCCCCCGCTTTTTCCAACCGGGTGATATGCTCTTCCGGAATCACAACGCCGGGCACTTCGTGATGCAAAAAGTTCGCGTGTCGCGAATTGTAAAGCGGTAGAACCCCCACCAGCACCGGAATCGGCAGTTTGCCAAATTCTTCTTCATATTGTTTCAAAAACGCCTTTGCCGCATGGGGTTCATAAATCGGCTGCGTCAAAATGTAATCAGCGCCTGCGCGCAATTTGCGCCGCAGGTTTTTGATCTCCAGCTCTGGGTTGTCCGGGTTGAGGTTGAGCGCACATCCTACAAAGAAGGACGTCGGCTGACCGATATCGATTCCCGCGTGGTCCATACCTTCGTTAAACCCCTGCTTGATCAATTTGATCAAACCCGAAGGGACCATGTCGTAATTATCCATGGCATCCGGGTAATCGCCAATCGCCGTCGGATCGCCCATCACGACGAAGACATTGCGCACCCCCAGCGAATGTGCCGCCAGCAGATCGCCCTGCACCCGCAGCAGATTGCGCCCGCGCGTGGGAAAATGCAATACCGTCTCCACCCCCACCTTACGTTGGATCATCTCGCACACCGCCCACGGACTCATGCGCATGCGCGCCATCGGGCTGTCTGCCACATCAATCGCATC
>JBDKTF010000528.1:0-5249 GCA_039680295.1 Anaerolineaceae bacterium | reverse complement strand
TGGGTGCAAACCAACGCTATTTTCATATCGATCGTTTTATGTCGGTTTAAACACGTGCTGGTAAAGATAGATCGTGATGAGATTATGAAGGCGGTGGAGACGCAGAACAGCTGACGAGGAGGTGCTTTTTTGCGCTACCTGTAACTGCTCATTGAACCGCGCGATGGTTGCAGAACCGGATTTGGAATTGGGGTAATAGCGAAAACTTGCCAGATAGGAATTAATAAAAAACAGGTCGGTTGTTTGCAAAATTCGGAGCCAGTATTCGTAATCCAACGCATATTTGAGCGATTCGTTGAATTACCCGATTTGATGGGTTATTTCTTTATGCAAGAACGTAGCTGGCTGGGAAACGAAATTTAAAACGAACAGGATGCGACTGAGTTTTAGATTGAACCAGATATTTTTATACCAGGTGATGAGGGAAGAAATTTTCCGCCCTTCGTGATCAATAATGGAACATTTTCCTGTGACCCATTTTGCTTCGGGATGTCTGGAAAAGAATGCCCCGACTTTTAAAAGCGCTCCAGGTTCATAAATATCATCTGAATTCAGGAAGGTCAGAATATCTCCGGTTGAAATTTTCAAACCCTTGTTAATGGCATCCGATTGACCTTTATCCTTTTCGCTGAACCATCGAAAACGTCCATCATATTGTTTGAGGATTTCGAGGGTTCCATCCGTCGATCCGCCATCGATAATAATATATTCCAGGTTCGGGTAATTCTGCCCCAAGACAGATTCGATTGTCAATCTGATTGTATCCGCCTGGTTATAACTGGGTGTGATCACGGTGATCCACGGCAGAAAGGTTGGGGGAGATGTCTCAAACTTATTCAAGGGATCACCTCCCATTTTTATTCTTCGTCCGCAGCTCGTCGATGAGTAATCCACGGATCGCGTGCAGCATGATTCCCATTGAATACAGCATGGTGCCGATCACCGTAAACAACAGACTGAATAGAGCGCTGTTTGTGGAAGAATGGAATATTGCCAACACTTCCAATCCCATGATGAGCCCAAGGAATATCAGGATTAACCCCGGCATCCCATAATAAACCAGCGGATGATACTGCCCGGTGAGCTTCAACACACCGCTCAGCACAGCAAGCCCCTGTTTCAGCACAGATCGTTTGGGCTTGTCGGTGTAGAGAATGGTGACGGGAACTTCCTTAAGACGCAGTCCTTTCTCATGAGCAATAAATTGCATTTCTGATTCAACCGAGAATCCGTCTGAGCAGAAGGAGAGGACTTCCAACGCAGCAGCCGAATAAGCGCGGTAACCACTCTGGGAATCTGTTGCTGAAACACCCGAGGATAGGTGAGTGAGCTGATTGAAAAACCAGTGTCCCCAGATACGGTGCCGTGGTACATCTGATTGCCGCGAGATATATCGAGACCCAATGACAATATCAGCGTCACCAGCCAAAACGGGTTCAACCACTCGCGGTAATTCTTCGGGCATGTGCTGACCATCTGCATCGAGGGTGACCACAATTTGCGCACCCAGTTCTCGAGCTTTGCAAAAACCGGTATTGAGCGCGGCGCCTTTGCCCATGTTATGCGGATGCCGCACCAGAATGGCTCCGGCGGCTTCAGCAACTTCTGCAGTATTATCTTTTGAACCATCATCAATAACAATGACGGTATCAGCATACGTACAGGCTTTCAACACGGTACTGCCGATAAAACGGGTTTCATTGTATGCCGGGATCAGCACCGTGATGGGGATATTATGTTTGAAGGTGTCTTCACTTGAAGCCAGGTTTAATTTTGCATGTTTTTCTTTGGAACTTTTTAAGAGGATATCGATGCGTGCGATCAGTTCCTGCGCAGAAAATGGCTTGCGCATGAAATCGCTGCCATCCTGACTCAACGCACGCATTGCATACTCACCGGATGCCGCCGCGGTTAAAAAAAGAACAGGGGAATCCGAATATGAGCGAATTCTCCTGTACGTCTCCCATCCATCCATGGATGGCATCATAATATCCAGAACGACTGCGTCAGGCTTGCTTGATTCTACATAGGCGACAGCCTCTTCCCCGCTGAAGACTGCCGTTGCAGCAAAACCACTTGATTGAAAAATTGCTTCCAAGAGAACACATGTATCCTGATCATCGTCAACGATAAGAATATTATGACCATACATGCTCATTAATTTTCTGAGCTGGTCCATGGTCTACCCTCAATTCTCCCCAGATACCGATAGTTCAACAATAAGCGCGCTCCGCCCCCCGAACTCATTTTTCTTCGGCAATGGCAGAGAACCCCCTTAAAATAAAAACGACCTACGAAAATCCTTAGCGGTATCGTAAGGTCTGGTTCTGTAAGACCATCCACAATCATTTTTGTTATGTGGAAGGTGATTTGTAATGTTTGTTGAGGATTTTCTCTTTAATCTATTTTATAACAATCGGAGTAATTTACAATAGAATTATTTTTCTGATAAAATAACAATCTTTGAACCTGCTTGATGATCGATACGTCAGGTTTAACGTATAGATTATTCGATACATACATGCCCCGGTATACAGGCAAGCAGGGAATTCCGGAAAAGGGCAGCGTTCTCACGTGAAAACATTCGTCGACCGCATCCAGAAGGATGCATCTCGTATATCTTTCGGATCATACATTTCCCTATTATCCACACAGATCGTCATTTTGTTGGTCATGGTGTCGGGTGACATACTGGTTGCGTCTGGTCGACCTGACTGGGTGCCGCAACATATCTGGGCGTTAACCGATGTGCCTGTGCATATCTTGCTGGGGATTCTGGTGTCCATACCGTTGATTGTGCAGAACGGATGGAACAGGCAAACTCTGCTGCGGCTTATGCTGGCTGGTTTGGCTGCGATGTTGATCGATCTGGATCATTTCATGGCTGCCGGTTCGTTCTCTCTTTTCGCCGCGACACATCTTGACTATCGTCCGGCGACGCACAGTCTGGCATTTGCCCTTCTATGCTTCTTGATCATCTGGCTGATCACCCGTAACATCCGTGACGGTCTGCTCGTCTTTATGGCGCTGGCATCGCATGTGGTGCGCGATGCTTCGGGCGGCGGAACACCTTTTCTCCTTTTCCCTTTTGAAGTGTCCCAGATCCCGGTCTGGATATATTATGCCGCAGAGCTTGGTCTTTCGCTGGCGGCATGGATGGCAGCGGGGGTTCAGTTTATTGCGCGTGACAGACAGCAATCCGACCCCACGGTTCAGCATCCGATTCTGCCATTCTGATGCTCATCAAATATCCATACGTTTGGATTTGATTCAATAAAAATGATCAGTTGACTTTTGCTCTTTTTTCTTTACAATGGTATGCATTATGAATATCTTCGGCGACTCCCTGTTTATTGCCATTCTTCTTATTGTGGTCCTTATGATTTATAAGGACCTGATACGCGTTGGGAGGCTGGCGAAGGTGAAAATAGATCAAAGCTGACAAATAAAATAAATCAATAGAAAAACAAAGCCACCCAACAAAAGGGTGGCTCTTTTTTATACTGAAGGTGTCACTGGAAGTTATCAAGCCATTTCTGGCTGATTTCAAAATTCATATTTATATAGAGGAGTGAATGAAATGGGTATCGAATCGAAGTATATCTGGATGGATGGTAAGCTCGTTGAATATGAAAAAGCCACGGTTCCGTTTTTAAATACGGCGCTTCAATACGGACTGGGCGTGTTTGAGGGGATTCGCTGTTACAGAACGGATAGAGGTCCGGCGGTGTTCCGGCTCAAAGAACACATGGAGCGTCTGGTGAATTCTGCCAAAATTCTGGGTTTCCGGGAAGTGCCTTATTCTGTCGAAGAACTGTGTGAAGCCACCAAAGAAACCATTCGCGCCAATGATTTGCCAGCCTGTTATATTCGTCCGTTGATTTATCACAGCAGCCCCGCCTGTGGATTGAATCTGGATTCGGGGGTGGCGAAAGTGGGAATTGCAGCCTGGGAGTGGGATTCTTATCTGGGGGAAGAAGCAGTGGAAAAAGGCGTGCGCGCCAATGTTTCCTCGTTTACCCGGCACCATCCCAACGTCACGATGACCAAAGCAAAGGTAACGGGGAATTATACGAACAGCGTGTTGGCGAAGACTGAATCGGTGCGGTTGGGATTCGATGAAGCCATCATGCTCGATCCGCAGGGATATGTGGCAGAATGCACCGGCGAAAATCTATTCCTGGTGCGCCACGGGAATATCTACACTCCCAACACTGCCACGGTGCTGGAAGGCATCACCCGCGATGCGTTGTTTCAATTGGCGGCTGATCTGGGCTATGCAGTCAAGGAAGTTCTGATCGGACGCGATCAGCTTTATGTTGCAGATGAAGTGCTTTTCTGCGGAACCGCGGCTGAAGTGGTGGCGGTGACAGAGATCGATTTCCGCCAGGTCGGCAATGGACGGATGGGACCCATCACCCGGCAGCTACAGCAGGCATTCCATGACGCTGCCTGTGGGAAACATCCCCGCTCTGTGGAATGGCTGGACTACGTCAAATAGTATCAGCATAAGAAATACAAATCAAAGACGCATGGCGCTCCTTCTGAGCCTACGACCCCATATCATTGTGGCGCGGAGGCGGGGGAGCGCCATGTGATTCTTCTTTACCGAACTGGGCCAGGTTGTTCCGCTGAGTCAGATGCCTTTGAAATGGGTTATGATGGATATAATGCCATCAGCCTATTGTGAAGTTGCCTGTTTCAATCAGAATCTCGTCTTTCGATGTACTCGCGTAAGCCATCATATTCGATGGGGAAGGAGAATCCGGGACGATGAACCGAACCATTGGAGGTATTACGCTGATGGAAACGCCAGACGAGCAAGAAACGATGGATTTGATCGCCAGTGCCTGCGAGAGAGCCGTCCGATTCGCGCATGAGATGTGGGGGTTGGAATCTCCTGATAACTGCCGCATGTACGTGATGACCTCGTGGTTCAAGTTTGTATTTCAATCGGCGCCATGGTACTGGCAAATGTTGCTGGGATCTTCGATGCCTTTCTGGTGTTTTCGCGCCCGGAGAACATGGCAGTACAGCGCTGCCTGGACGCTGCGGTACGGTAAGCACGTGGCGATTGGGGTAAAACCACCTCGCCTCCTCTTACAAAGTGACAGAAGCGTGGGTATTCGTATCTTTGTGGAGGAGAAGGATATGCGGGTCAATGTGCAGAACGTGACCTGCCATGAATTGGTGCATGCCTGTTCAGCACATCTGAGACTGCCGGCATGGTTAAATGAAGGGATTGCGGC
>JBDKTF010000095.1:0-3767 GCA_039680295.1 Anaerolineaceae bacterium | reverse complement strand
GGCTGGGCGCTGGTGCTTCTGCTGGTGGATTTATGGATCCCCAAAGCGCACAAGGGTTGGACGGCGGCGCTTGCAGCGCTGGGGTTGGTGGATTCGCTGGTCAGCATTCTGCCCCAGTTTGGCAGGAGCCTCACCGGTTTTGGCGGCATGGTGACGCTGGACGGTTTTGCGATCTACCTCAACATTCTCTTTCTTGCCAGCGGTCTGGCGGCGATTGCCCTCTCGGTGGATTATCTCAAGCGCATGGGCATCGAGCGCGGCGAGTATTATGTCTTGCTCATGCTCAGCGTCGCAGGCATGCAGTTGATGGCGTATGCCACCGATCTGATCGTGATCTTCCTTGCCTTGGAACTGCTTTCCATTCCGCTCTACGTGCTGGCTGGCATCGCGCGCCCGCGCCCGGATTCAGAGGAATCATCCCTGAAATATTTCTTGTTGGGCACGTTTGCTTCGGGCTTTCTGCTCTACGGCATCGCCATGCTCTACGGCGCCACCGCTCAGACCCATCTGGCGGGAATTCTTGTCTCGGTGAAGACCGGCGCTGCGCAGCCGACTTTGCTGCTGGTGGGCGCGGGACTGGTGCTGGTGGGTTTTGGATTTAAGGTGGCGGCGGTGCCTTTTCACATGTGGACGCCGGATGTCTACCAGGGCGCGCCTTCTTCGGTGACCAGCTTCATGGCGGTCGGCGCCAAAGCGGCGGGTTTCGCGGCGCTGCTGCGTATTTTCATTACCGCATTCCCTGTGATCGCCGCGACGCTCTCGCCCATTGCCTGGGTGCTGGCGGCGCTGACCATGATCACTGGCAATGTGCTGGCGATCTCACAGACCAATATCAAACGCATGTTGGCGTACTCATCGATCGCGCACGCCGGGTACATTTTGATGGCGTTCGTATCCTACGGGCAAACCGGAGTGATGGCGAATTCGGTGGCTTCGGCGCTTTTCTATTTGATGGCGTACGCTTTTACCAGCTTTGGCGCCTGGGCGGTGGTCATCGCCGTGGAAAAAGCCGAAGGCGGCGGATTGGAATTGAACGATTACGCCGGGTTGGGGCGTAAATATCCCAAACTGGCGATCCCCATGGTCATCTTCATGCTTTCCTTTACCGGTGTTCCGCTGACTTTGGGCTTTTGGGGTAAATTCTACCTCTTCCGCACAGCGGTGGAGGGGGGGTACGTGGCGCTGGCGCTCATCGGTCTGCTCACCTCGCTTGTTTCTGCATATTACTACCTGCGGGTGGTGGTGTTGATGTACATGCGCGAAGGCGAAGCCGAAGCCAGCCGCGATCCGTGGGTGACGGTAACCGCGGGTGTTGCTGCGCTGGCGGTGGTGGGCTTGAGCTTCATCCCTGCCCCCATTTTCGATTGGGCGACCCGCGCCGTTCTTACCCTCTTTTCCTGACGGGGTCTGGCGGTCCCCGGAATCTCGCGCGGATTCCGGGGACTTTTTCTTGAATGGCCTCCGCGCTGTTGGGATGAAAACCTCGTTTTTAATTTCAAATAGAAACACGTAATTTTCCAATAAATTCCGCGACCTCTATGGTCGATCGGATTCATTCCCCTTCACTCTGATCCTTGATACAATCGTTTACGGGAGGGATTCTCATGCGCTATCGAATTGGAATCGAAAACAATCAGGAGGGGCGTTCTCTGGCGTGGGTGCTGGATTGCCCCGGCTGCTTTGCGTACGGCAAGGATGAAACCGAAGCGCTGATGCTGTCGGCGCGCGCCATTCCGGCGTATCTTCACTGGCTGCAAAAACATAACGTGCTGCTGTCAGCCGATTCGGTTGCCGTGGATATTCGTCTGGAAGAAGTGTGGAACGGTTACGACATCAACGAGGCTTACGAGCGTGTGGAGAACGGCACCCATATCGACGCATGGTTTCAGGATGATTGGAAACCGTTGACCGCCGCAGAGGTCGACCGCGCCCTCCAGTATCTCGTCTGGACGCGCGAAGAGCTGCTCGCGGTGACCGAACTGGCGCCTGCTGATCAGCGCGATGCGCTGCCCGAAGGGGAACGCATGAGCATCAACGGCATTCTGCGGCATGTGGCAGGCGGCGAACGCTGGTATCTCGACCGGCTGGGCGCAGCCAACATGACCCGCGAAGAAATGCCGTTTGACGCGGCGGAGCGATTGGCGCTGACGCGCGCACGCGTCAACGCGGTGCTGCCCAACTGGGTGGGTATGGAACGGGTGGTGGGGGTCGAAGGCGAATGGTGGTCGCCGCGCAAGGTGGTGCGCCGTCTGCTCTGGCACGAGCGCGACCATACTGCCCATATTCTGCGGCTTGCCACCGGCATCACAGAATTTTAAATAAAAAATCTCCCCCAAAATGTCTTGGGGGAGATTTCAGAGGGGGCTTTGTTTAATCGCTGAATACGGGTAAATGACCCAGCGAAATAATATCGCGCCACTTTGCCCGTTCGCCTTCGGTGAGGATGGCGGCTTCTGCCGCCACATTAGCGCCCGCCCGCTGCATCAGCAGACGCATCCCTTGCAGCGTCGAACCGGTGCTGATCACATCGTCCAGAATCACCACGTTCTTTCCGGAGATCAAACTGCGGTCTTTCTCGTCCAGATAGAGCGTCTGCGGCTGACCGGTGGTGATGGACAGGGTTTCCGCCTGCAGCGCGTCGCCCATATAGGGTTTGTAGCTCTTGCGCAGGATCACGTAAGGCTTGCCGGTTGCCAGCGACAAGCCGTAGGCGAGCGGAATGCTCTTGGTTTCTGCGGTAACGAAAATGTCGTATGGAATGCTGCTCAATTTCTCTGCCAGCGCCTTTGCGCATGCCTGCACCAGCTCGGTATCGCCCAAAATGTTCAAAATGGCGATTTTCAAACCCGGTTTGATCTGGAACAGCCGCAATTCGCGGTGTAACCCGGCAATATCAATCCCGTAGGTGGTACGCTCTGTTGTCATAGAAATTTTCCTCCAAAAAAAGTCGTGCGCTTCGCACGATGGTTAAGTTTATCATGGAAGCGTTGCGGGGGGTGAAAATTGACAGATCGGATACGTAAAAAGTAATAGAATTCAGTGATTGACATCACCCATAAAAAATGATATTCTACTTCACAGGGTTTGTTCGTAACACTGGTCTACGGAGAAATAGCGGCTGAATCTCAGAGCGGCTGGCTGAGATGACGAGGTGGAGGTTCCTTCTCGCGAGGGAAGCGCTAACCCTGCTCACGCAGGGGAAAATCGATCGATCAGCGGATGCCTCTGGAGCCCGGCGCGGGTTCCCTTTCTCCCTTATTGTTCACATAAGAACAAATCAGCACCCCCGTTTTTCGCCAAGCGGGAGGTGATATCGTAATATATTTCAGTCGCCAGCCAAAGGATGAAGGAGCAAGAATGGACGAGGATTTGGATGCAATGGAGGTTGTGGAGAGCGAAGTCGCCGGCGGTGAGGAATCGGCGATGGAGCGCGAAACGGTGGAGATCTTGGTTGCAGATAAGATCGCTACTGGAGGCTGAAAGCGGGGGATGCAGCGTCCGCGCGAGGGGTTTCCTGCCCGCGGACGCTGCATTTAAGTTGACAGACCCACCGATTGCGGTATAATAGTTGGCGCGCGGTCCACTAGCTCAACTGGCAGAGCAACTGACTCTTAATCAGTGGGTTCAGGGTTCGAGTCCCTGGTGGATCACCTACATCATACTGTTGGGGAACGCCGCTCCCCCAGCCATTAACGGTAGAGCCTGCAGTTTATTTGCAGGCTCGCTTTATTATGGACTTTAGTCTGTCGAGGGAGCGAAGCGAGGGA
>JBDKTF010000607.1:0-3101 GCA_039680295.1 Anaerolineaceae bacterium | reverse complement strand
GTATGAAAACAAATCGCCCGCCAGCCCATAAACTGTATCCGTTGGAAAAGCGATCAAACCGCCGCCGCGAAGCACGGTCAACGCTTTTTCAACTGCGTTGGGGTGATTGGCAGAAATCATCTGTGTTTCGATCATCCATCCACCTCCCGTTCTACAACCAGTAACCGGTCATTCCCGGCGAGATCAGCGCATATTTGAACACCCGCACGTGGAAACCCCTTCTGGGCAAATTCCCGAACGATCTGCCCCTGCCCGGCTTCGATCTCTACCAGCAACAACCCACCCGGCGCCAACCTTCGCACCGAACCGGAAAGAATGCGCCGGATGACGTCCAGTCCATCGACGCCGCCATCCAAAGCGAGCCGCGGCTCGTGTTTTGCCACTTCCAGACCTTCCAGGATCCCACTGGGAATATAAGGGGGATTGGCGGCGATCAGGTCCAGCGCCTTACCCAACGGCGCTAGCAAATCGCCCTGAATGCAAGCCACGCGAGCCTCCACGCCATGACGAACGCAGTTACGCCGGGTAATTTCCAATGCCCGCGCTGAAAGGTCAACTGCCGTAACTGCAAGATCTGAAATTTCCGCTGCCAGTGTGACTGCAATACACCCGGAACCGCTGCCCAGATCAGCAGCTTGCCGCCGCGTTGGATGTGCGCGCAGCCACCCAAGCGCCTGCTCCACCAGCAGCTCAGTCTCAGGACGTGGAATCAAAACACAGGGAGCCACTTCAAAGCTGCGCCCGTAAAATTCCCACTCTCCCAATACATAAGGAAGGGGTTCACCTGCCCGCAGACGAACCAGGCGGTTTCCAAACTCCGCCGCCTGTCGGTCGGTTAAACTCGCTTCAGGATGGGTCAGCAGCCATGCCCGGTTTTGATCCAATACCTTCGACAAAAGCGTCTGAGCATCCAGCGTCGGGCTGTCGCTCGACCTGAAGACTTCTCGGGCTTCTGCCAGTGCTGTGGCAACCGTCCAATGATTCATTTTCGGGCTGGTTATTCTTCGTCTTCTGATTCTTCGCCAATGGTTGCCAGACGATCCGTTTCATCACGCAGGGCGAGTTCATCGATGAACTGATCAATATCGCCATCCATGACCCCGGCTAAATTGTAAGAAGAGACATTGATACGATGATCTGTCACCCGAGACTGCGGATAATTATAGGTGCGGATTTTTTCTGAACGTTCACCTGTTCCCACCATGGAGCGCCGGGTTTCTTCCAGTTCGCTTTGCCGTTTTAGTTGCTCTGCTTCATACAAGCGGGCGCGCAAAATGCTCATCGCCCGGATCTTGTTTTGCAATTGTGACCGTTCATCCTGGCACGCCACGACCATACCGGTGGGCAGGTGGATGAGCCGCACCGCGGTGGAGTTCTTCTGCACGTTCTGCCCCCCTGCGCCGGCAGATCTGTACACTTCTATGCGAATATCTGACTCGGGGATGTTAATTTCCACGTCTTCCACCTCTGCCAGCACAGCCACCGTAACGGTGGAAGTGTGGATACGCCCCTGTGATTCTGTAACAGGCACACGCTGCACACGGTGTACACCCGATTCAAATTTCAGACGCGAGTATGCTCCCTTGCCCTTGATCATCGAGATGACTTCTTTGTAGCCGCCAATCCCAATTTCATTTTCCGACAGAATTTCGATCTTCCAATTGTGTCTTTCGGCGTAGCGGCTGTACATGCGGAATAAATCGGCAGCAAACAATGCCGCTTCGTCGCCACCCGTTCCGGCGCGAATTTCCACAATCACGTTACGCTCATCGCGTGGATCTTTAGGAACAAGCATCCCCTTAATCTCACGCTCCAACGCTTCCGCCCGCGGCTCCAGTTCCTCGAGATCCATTGACGCAAGTTCGCGCAGTTCTTCATCTTCGCTGTTATGCAACTCGCGCGCTTCGTCCAGGCGTTTGAGCACTTCACGATATTCCTGCGCCTTCATGACAACGGGTTCAATTTCTGACCGTTCTTTTGCCAGTTCAGCGGCGCGTTGATAGTCTTCGCCCGTCTCTTCAAGGAGGCGTCCAAGTTCTTCATATCGAGATTCGATTGCAGCAAGTTTATCCAGCATACCTGTTCACATTCGTGATTGAAATTTTGACTAATTATACCAGCTTCGAGTTTGCACGGAGAAAATGACGAATGACCTTATTAATCATCTGACTTAAGGTAATGGCGTTCGTGCAAAAAAATGTTATTCTAAAATAGAATGGGTTGATAGACAAAAATAGTCTATAACGATCATTATCGGTTATAATGGTATGAAATGTCTGACAATCTTCCAATTGCGATATTGTTACATCTTCCATTAACCCCTGGTCGCTGTTCGAAAATAATAGGAGACCGGTTTCGAAAAATATTGGCTCCCGACCGCATTGAATGCGCGGGGGATACAGTATTTTTTCGAAGTCGCTTTTTCGGCGTTCCGATTGCGTTTCGTTTTAATCACCGTTGAATTTTGGACGGGAATGTCCTGCTGATGGGTATACGCATCCAATCCTGTTCTTTTTTCCAGAAATGGATGCTGGAAAATAAAGCTCGAAAATGTTCTGAATTCTGGACTGAGTTCTCTTTATCAACTATGTAGGCAATTTAGGAGAGGTATAACAATGTCTGATACGATGAAAGTCCAACCTTTTAAGACGCGACTGGATTGGATCTTGAATGAATATCGACAGAGCGAGTCGATCTTCGGGATCCACCGTTCCCTGTTCTTCACGCCGCGCAACGACAGCCCATATGCCATTCCGGATCTTTGCGGGAATTATGTTAGCACGCCCTTCGGTCCCGCTGCCGGTCCGCATTCGCAGTTGTTCCAGAACATCATCACCGCCTGGCTTTCGGGTGGTCGATTTATGGAATTGAAGACCGTCCAGGTGATGGACGAGCTGGAAATTCCCCGCCCATGCATCGATATGGAAGACGAAGGTTATAACGTTGAATGGTCGCAGGAACTGAAACTGGACCAATCGGCAAACGAATATATCCAGGCGTGGGCAATGATTCACATCCTGCGCCGGGTGCTGGGCTTCGAAAACACACCGTTTGATACTGTGTTTAACATGAGCGTTGGTTACAACCTGGAAGGCATTAAA
>JBDKTF010000010.1:0-1833 GCA_039680295.1 Anaerolineaceae bacterium | reverse complement strand
ACTATCCGGGTCCGGCGCTGGTCATGGTGGGATCGAAAGAAACCGCCACAGCGAAGCAGGCTGCGCACAGGCTGGCAGCAACGCTGCCGCACGCAACGGGCAGGGTGGTGCCGGGACAGGGTCACGTGTGGAATCTTTCGGCGGCAGACCTGTTCAGCGCGGTGGTACGCGCCTGGGTGACGGGGGCGGAACTGCCCGCGGCGCTGCATGAATTGTGATGCGGCGATGGCGCAGAGAAACCGATCAACGGTTGGCGCGGCAGCCGGTCACGGCGCTCGTTCACAAGTCAGTGCGCCCAACATTTACGAACGGAAGCTCCTGATTGGCGGATACCAGCGGATGCTTGCGTTCCAGATTCAGGTCTGATAAGATAACTTCTCCATACGGTTACAGAACGGATTGAAGATGCAGAACACCCCGGTGGATTACAGCCGCAAATGGTTTGTGATGTCGAGCGTCGCCATGGGCATTTTCCTGTCGACGATCGACGGCAGCATTGTCAATGTGGCGCTGCCCACGCTGGTGACGGAACTCCATACCGATTTCGCCACGGTGCAGTGGGTGGTGCTGGGCTATTTGCTGGTGGTCACCACCCTGATGCTGGGGGTGGGCAGGCTGGCGGATATGATCGGTAAGAAATCGCTCTATGCCATTGGTTTTGTCATCTTCACGACGGGTTCGGTATTGTGCGGGCTTTCGCAGAACATTACGGCGTTGATCCTCTTCCGGCTGTTCCAGGCGGTGGGCGCCGCGATGATGATGGCGCTGGGGACCGCCATCATCACCGAAGCCTTTCCGCCCGAACAGCGCGGCATGGCGCTGGGCATCGGCGGGTTGATGGTTTCGATGGGGATTATCACGGGTCCGACGCTGGGGGGCATCATTCTGCAGGGATTGACGTGGCACTGGATTTTCTTCGTCAATCTGCCTCTGGGATTGATTGGCACGTCGATGGTGCTGCGTTTTGTGCCGCATTACAGACCGGAAGGCGGGCAACGTTTTGACTTTGCCGGGGCGATCACATTGTGCGTCAGCGTGAGCTGCTTTTTGCTGGCGATGACAATCGGGCAAAACGAGGGTTTTCTCACGCCGCTGGTGTTGGGATTATTCGCCGGGTGGGGCGTCTTCATGGCGATTTTCGTGTGGATTGAGCGCAAGATCCCGCAGCCGATGATCGACCTGTCGCTGTTTCAAAACGGTTTGTTCAGCGTCAACCTCGTCACCGGTTTTCTGGCATTTGTGGCAAATTCGGGCGTCATCCTGTTGATGCCGTTTTACCTGGAAGGCGTGCTGCGATACAATCCCAGGACGGCAGGTTTGCTGATGGGGGTCTTCCCGCTGCTGCTGGGAATCTCAGCGCCGCTTTCGGGTAAGATTTCGGATCGGATCGGCACCCGCCCGCTGACGGTGATCGGTTTGTTTTCGCTGGCGTTCGGGTATTGGGCGGTCAGCTCATTGGGAACGGACACATCTGCCTGGGGATATATTGTTCGTTTTATTCCGGTGGGGATCGGGATGGGGTTATTCCAGTCACCCAACAACAGCGCAGTGATGGGCGCCTCGCCGCGCAACCGGCTGGGAGTGGCGTCTGGGCTGCTCGCCATCACCCGCACGCTGGGGCAAACCACCGGCATCGCCGCGCTGGGCGCGCTGTGGGCAACACGCGTGCTGGCTCATGCCGGGGCGGCTGTGGATGGAGGCGCACCGGCAGCGTCTGCGGCTTCGCAGGTGGCGGGACTGCACGACACAACACTGGTGATGGTTGGGCTGCTGGTTGCGGCAGGATTATTGAGCGTCTGGGCGCTGCTGCGCGAAAAGCAGGTCGCGCGTTCA
>JBDKTF010000545.1:0-1622 GCA_039680295.1 Anaerolineaceae bacterium | reverse complement strand
CGACGAGCGTGAGTGAATGGCGTATCGGCTTGCCCGGATGGAATAATCTGATTGGCGACCACCAATCCCGGATGAATACCCACACTGCTCAATTCGGTTGCAGCGCGGTAAGCCTCGATGATGGGAGTCGCTTCCGGGTACATGACGAAGGCAAAGGTGCTTTGTTCGGGGTCGCGCATCATTTCAATAACTTTTCCAAAACGCTGCTTGGCAACATCATCCGCCGCGGTGCTGTCCACCGAAGCAAAGATCTTCACATCCAACTGCTTGCTCCAATCCATCGGCAATTCGAGCAAACGCAGGGTGTGACCGGTCGGCGCCGTATCGAAAACCACGGCGCGCCATTGGTCCTGAGAGGCATATTCGATGAACTTATCGAAAGCCGCCATTTCTTCGGTGCAGGGCGAATTGAGTTCCTCTTCCATTGTCTGGATGGCTTCCTCGGGGCGCCCACGCCGACGGGCATCTTCAAGAATGCGGGCTTTATAGGTTTCTGCCGCGGCTTTCGGATCGATCTTGACCGCCCACAAATTGGGCTGGTTGGGGACTGGGGCAATTTCATCCCCCACCGGGCTATCCAGAACATCGCCCAGATGGGCTGCCGGATCGGTGGTAAGAAGGAGCGTTTTATGCCCCTGCCGCGCCAGCCAGACAGCAGTGATACACGAAGCAACGGTTTTGCCCACGCCACCTTTACCGGCAAAGAATACCGTGCGGCGATGTCCATTCGGCTGCAAGCGCGCCCGGATATCGTCCAGAGAAGTCACCGGTGCAGTTGCGTGCGGCGCGATGATTTCCGCTTCAAACGTTTTTGCGGCTGAATCTCCATCAAAGAATATTTTCGCCACCTGGCTCAGTCTCTTCACGCCCTTGATTTCCCCCGTCAACAAGGTCATGCGTTGTTTAGGGTAGGGCATTTCCGCTTCAATCTGCGCCAGGTACTGCGCCTGCATTTTTGCGCGAGCAGCGAAGAGTCCATTTTGGGCTCCTTCTGCCGGAATGATGCCGTTCACAATCAACTGGAAATGATGAATCCCCAATTTACTCAATTCGTGGATGGCGCGGTCGGTTTCTTTGATCGAGATGGCTTCCGGATGAAGGACAAAGACGAACGTGGTTCTTTCGCTCTCCCGCATGGCAGCCAACGCCCGCTCGTACTTGTATTTTGCGTCTTGAATGGCTGCCGATGGTCCGAGACAGGTTTGCCCACTGCCCGCACTGGCGGCGTCAATGGATTGGCTCCACTCGGCAGGGAGTTCCAGCAGGCGAATGGTATGCCCGGTTGGAGCGGTATCAAAAATCACCACGTCAAAGACGGTTTCATTTTCAGCAGGCGGTTCCAGAAAATCGGTAAAACGGTCGAATGCAGCCACTTCCGCTGTGCATGGACCGCTAATCTGCTCTTCCATCACCTGCACGATCTGCGGTGGAAAGGGGGCGAGAATGGGCGCCATGGCGTGGTCAATGTATTCCCGGGTGGCTTTATCGGGATCAATTTCCATCGCCCACAGGTTAGGCAGCGTTCGGATCGGGGTAATTTGATGACCAATGACCTGCTCAAAAACGTCCGCCAGATTCGATGCCGGATCGGTGGTGACAATGAGCGTTTTTTTCCCTTCCTC
>JBDKTF010000078.1:0-8362 GCA_039680295.1 Anaerolineaceae bacterium | reverse complement strand
AATACGAACTGCGTCAGCACGGCATCGGGGTCATCCCCACCCCTGCCGACGAGCACGCCTGCCCCCCGTGGAAGCAGCGCAGCTTCAATCTCTTTCGTTATCTGGATAAATTCGGCTATCAGTCTTACCCCGCTTCAGACGCAGCCCTCCAATCCGTTGAAACCGAACCACACGCTGTCTGGTGCGCGTTGTGCGGGTATGTTCCCCTGCCCAAAGATTCACTGGAGGGGCGGCTGCAGCGTCAGGTCATTCTGGACGATCTGGGATTGGGCATTCCCGACCCGATGATGTTCTTCGAAGAAGTGACCCGTCACTGGCTGCGTCAGGGTGTGCTGCCGCTCAAGAATATCTACGCATCCGCTGAGCTGGATGCGCTGGCAGCCGCCTACACCGCCTGGCAGACAGGGCTGCATCCCGATCAGACCTGCCGTCTCGGTGATCCGCGCGAGGGCGAGATCGTCCTGCCCGTGCCGTCCATCAAGGGCTGGTATGAAACCCGCCCGTCCTCCGGCGACTGATACCCACCCGCCGTTCTGGTCCCCATCCCCCACATCATTTTGCATCCCAGAATTGTCTTTTGGATTTATCCATGAGGCAGGGGGTTGATTCACCCCTGTTTTTCCTTCCTTGTGGAAGGGATTATTTTTGTTTTTCCCGATAAATATCCAGCGATTCAACTGCATGGCGCAGATGCGGAATCACAATGCTCCCGCCCACCACCAGCGCCACGTTGAACGCATCATACAGCTCTTCATCGCTCCAGCCCGCGTCCACGCACTGGATGATGTGATAATCGATGCAGTCGTTGCAGCGCAGCACCATCGAAGCCACCAAACCCAGCAGTTCCTTGGTGCGCGCGTCCAGCGCAGCATCCTTGTAGGCATTCGTGTCCAGATTATAAAAACGCTTGATCCCCAGATGATCGATCCCGGCAATGCGCTCGTTCATGCGTGTGCGGTATTCCTGAAATTCATCCAACCGGTCTGTCATGTTCATCTCCATCAGTGAATTTTAAAACTGATCATTCCGGGAATCTCGGTCAAACTTGCCGCCAACACTTCCGGATGCATATTATCCAACGTCTTGACCTCAGTCTCCACCATCAGGGAATTATTCCGTATATCTTTATGGATGTGAATGGATTTGATTTCTTTCTCCTGCGATTGCAGCACCTGACGAAAATCCTCCATGATACCCGGTCGGTCCTCCACCTGCACCGTTATGTTCTCGATAAATTGGATGCGCACATATCGTTTTTCCAGATATTCCAGGGCGATCAAAATCAACAACAGCAGCGCCGCTGTGCTGATTCCCGCAAAGTAGTGACCGGCGCCCACCGCCAGACCCACAATCGCCACCGTCCATAAGGATGTGGCTGTGGTCAATCCTCTCACACTGGTACCGTAGCGTAAGATGGCGCCTGCTCCCAGAAAGCCGATCCCTGAAACAACCTGCGCAGCGATTCTCCCCGGGTCTCCGTTGGGCGCATGCGGTTGGAACTGCATGGCGACATTGATGGAAATGGTCATCGCCAGGCAGGAACCCACCGCCAGAATGGTATGCGTGCGCAGCCCGGCGGGCTGGTCGTGCCGCTCGCGCTCGTAACCCACCAGCGCGCCCAACAACGCCGCCAGGAGTAAACGCGTGACAATTTCGACATCTGGTATCATGTCCGTTGATCCTTTCCCCGGCACAACCCCACGGAAATAGCCAACCGGTATCTCAAATGCAATTTAATTATAGCATGGGGTCATTCTGCATTTCGCTGCGGTTGGACAGACCTTCTCATCCAGCCGGGTATCTGGTATAATCGGTGTCATTGACTGGACCTGTCTGTGGCTTTGCGCTGCGGGCATGGAGACCTGCTCATAAAAAATCTATTCAGGAGAAGCAGACGTCATGTCGCTCGAAAAAGAAGTTAAAAACAATATTGTCGCTGAATTTCATCGTCACGATACCGACACCGGTTCACCCGAAGTTCAGATTGCCCTGATCAGCAAACGGATTGGACAGCTTACCGACCACCTGCGCGTGAACAAGCACGATGAAAGCTCACGCCGCGGTTTGCTCAAACTGGTTGGGCAGCGCCGCCGCCTGCTGGCTTACTTGCGCCGCAAGGATTACGAGCGCTACCTCGCGCTGACCGAGCGGTTGAATATCCGCAAGAAATAGGTTCGTCCCCGGCGAGTAGATGGTGAGCAAGGACTGCCATCTACTCGTTTTCGTTAACCAACCTGCCTGCAAGGTTGTTGCAGCAGAATCACGCCGCTGCCCGGGGTGGCACGGCGAAATATCGCCGCCGGTTGGGTATTGAAATTTGATGAGGACATCTCCGTCCTCGCCAGTTTTCAGTCCCTGACCAGGCGGGAAAGTCAGGAAATTAGGAAATGAAACCCACAGCCAAAGATTATACGACCCTCGTTGGTGGAAAAGATTTCACCATCGAGACCGGCAAACTTGCCGGACAGGCGGGTGGTGCTGTCACCGTCCGTTATGGCGATTCGATCGTCTTCGCTGCCGCCACTCTGGGTGCGGCGCGCGAAGGCATCGATTTCTTCCCGCTTACCGTTGAATATGAAGAAAAAATGTACGCCGGCGGACGCATCCCCGGTTCCTTCTTCCGCAAGGAAGGACGTCCCACCGAGGAAGCCATCCTCACCGCGCGCCTCACCGACCGCCCGCTGCGCCCGCTCTTCCCCGAAGGCATGCGCAACGAAGTGCAGGTGATCATGTTTTCCGTTTCCGCAGACGGCGAAAACCCACTGGATATTCTGGCAGTCAACGCCGCCTCTTCGGCGCTGATGATCTCCGACATCCCCTGGGAAGGACCCGTGGGCGCGGTGCGCATTGGTCGCATTGACGGCGAGTTCATCGTCAACCCCACCTTCGCCCAGCAGGAAGAATCGGATCTCGATCTGCGCATTGCCGGAACCAAAGACGCCATTTTGATGGTGGAATGCGGCGCGATTGAAATCCCCGAAGATGTAATGGTGGAAGCCCTTCAGTTTGGACACCAGTCGATTCAGCCCATTGTGGCGCTGCAGGAAAAGATGGCAGCCGAAGTCGGCAAAACCAAGCGCGAAGTGCAGCTTGCGAAGATGGATGCAGAACTTCTCTCCCGCGTTTCACAGCGCGCCAGCGGCGACCTCAATGCCATCCTCGACCGCCCGCACACCAAAACCGAACTCAACGACGCGGTGGACGAACTGGCAGCCGCCGTGGTGACCGAGCTGTCTGCCGATGACGAAACTCTGGCGCCCCAGGTGAAAGCCGCATTCGATGAAACATACAAATCCGTGGTGCGCGAACGCATTCTCGACCGCGGTCTGCGCCCCGATGGACGCGCGCTGACTGAAATTCGCCCCATCTGGTGCGAAGTGGGCTTCAGCCCCCGTGCGCACGGTTCGGGCATTTTCACCCGTGGTGAAACTCAGGTGCTCACGCTTGCCACCCTCGGCACCCCCAAGGAAGCCCAGGAACTGGACAACCTGACCCCCACCGATACCAAACGCTACATGCATCATTACAACTTCCCGCCCTACTCCACCGGCGAAGTCAAGATGCTGCGCGGCTCCTCCCGTCGTGAAATCGGTCACGGTGCGCTGGCAGAACGCGCGCTCATACCGGTCATTCCACCCGAAAGTGAATTCCCCTACACCCTGCGTCTGGTTTCCGAGGTGCTGTCATCCAATGGTTCCTCCTCCATGGCGTCGGTTTGTGGCTCCACCCTTGCCTTGATGGACACGGGCGTGCCGATTAAAGCCCCCGTGGCGGGTGTTGCCATGGGTCTGGTCAAAGACGGCGACCGCTACACCATCCTGACTGACATCCAGGGATTGGAAGATCATCTGGGCGATATGGACTTCAAAGTCGCCGGAACCGATAAGGGCATCACCGCCCTGCAGATGGATATAAAGGTCAAGGGCATCACCTCTCAGATCATGTCTGATGCGCTGGCAAAGGCACACGTCGCTCGCCAGTTTATCCTCGGCAAAATTCTGGAAGTCATCCCCGCGCCGCGTCCAGAGCTGAAACCCCACGCGCCGCGCATCACGACCATCAAGATCCCGATTGACAAGAACGGCGCTCTCATCGGACCTGGCGGCAAGAACATCCGCGCGCTTCAGGAAGAAACCGGCTGCAAGATCGACATCGATGACGACGGCACCGTGTTCATCGCCGCCACCGAGGGCACTGGCGAACAGATCGCCCGCGAACGCATCGAAGCCATGACCGAAACACCCCAGATCGGACGCATTTACACCGGCAAGGTGGTTCGCACCGCCGATTTCGGCGCTTTCGTTGAAATTCTGCCGAATGTGGACGGCATGGTGCACATCTCGCAGCTCGACAGCGAACGGGTTGAGAAGGTGGAGGATGTGGTGCAGGTGGGTGATGAACTGACCGTGATGGTCATCGACATCGATCCCGCTGGCAAGATCCGCCTCTCACGCCAGGCAGTCCTCGAAGGCTGGACCGCTGAAGAAGCCCAATCGCACGACCGCAAACGCCCATCGGGCGGCAGCGGTGGTGGTCGTCCCGGCGGACGTCCGGGCGGTGACCGGGGTGGTGACCGCCGCGGCGGTGGTCCACGCCGTTACTAAGCCGCTGATCATACATACAAAAAAACAGGGATGGGCAGAAATGGCTCATCCCTGTTTTTCATCCCCGGCAGGCAATTTTTTGGTCGTATGGAGACAAATCATTGAGTTGTGATTATAATCACTTTAATTCAATGAATCCCGAACCATATCGTTGGTCCATCGCCGCCCATTCAGAGACGAATCACATTCAGTGATGGGCAGGGATGATATCAGTTCAGGCACTTGTTTTGATTTGAGGTCAGAAATGGCAGTACATAAGATTCCCCAGGAAGATCCTTCCGTTACCCACGAAAAAGCCCGTCTGGGATTACGGTTTGGATTGATCGCCGGATTGGCGTTTTCGCTCGCCGCCTGGCTGCCCGATGCGCTGCAGCTGATGAATGCGCACGCGGTGTTGCCGTGGGCAAAAATGCTGATGGGCGCCATTCCGGTGGTGGCAATATTTTCTTTCGCGGGTTGGTTCACTGCCCGCATGGAAAAAGTCTGGATCAATCTGCTCACGTGGGTGATCACCGCCAGTGCCACCGGCTGGTACAGCGGACACCTTCCCTATGAAGGAATGACCCTGGCGCTGCGCGTCTTTTCCCCGGAAGTCGCCAGCCGTGTCGCTTACCCGTTCCACGAGGGCATGGCAACCCGCGTGGTCATCATCGTGGCGGTCAGCGCTGTTGTGGGGTTGATTGCCGGCGCTTTGGAAGGTTTACTTCTGGACAATGCTTACAATGCCGCCTCGCCTTTCACCCGCATCATTTCCCTGCTCATCTGGGCGGTCATATTCTCTGCCAGCGCCTTCGTTCTGGACAGTATGATTGAACAGCCGCTGCGCGGTCCGGTCACCGCCATCAACGACCTGATTAACTACGGTCTGAAAGATGAAGTGCAGCCGTATGGAAAAGAGACCCGGCGGGCGCTCCATCTGGGCGCCCTCAGCGCCATCCAAAACGAGCTGCACCAGCCCTACAAACTGGTTCTGGCGGAATACGACGACATCATGGTGACGACCCGCGTGCTGATCCACTTCGATGATGGTGTCTGGGCAACCTGCACCGTGATGGCAGACCAGTCCACCCAGCCCTACCTGCAACAGCCGTCCTACTGTGAAACCGTGGAATAGATATTATTCATTGGGATAGAATTCAAAGGGGTTGTCTACAAAACGGGCGAACCGATGTGTTCGCCCGTTTTGTAGAGGTCGACCGATCTGAACTGGCAGACCAGCCAGACCGTGTTAAGTTCGCCACTCCCTGTAGGGGTCGACCTGTGTGTCGACCCCTTTATATATCTACGTTCTCTTTTTCATCAGCCAATAAATCGCCAGTCCCCCAATGACCACACAGACGACGATCCCCCCGACCCACAGCAGCGAACTGCTGCCAACCCCCGCCCCCGGCTCGTCGGTCGCGCTGATCTCCGTCGCCGGGAGAGATGTGGGGGTGGAAGTGCCCGTCGGAGTGATGGTCGGTGTCGCTGTCGCCGGGGCAGGCGTTGGGGTGATCGTCGCCGGAGGTGTCACCTGCAGGAGCAGCTTTTGCCCGGGTTGAAGCACAGATGCATCGGTTAAGTTGTTCCAGGCTTTCAGATCCGACACCTGGACGCCGTACAGGTCTGCGATATATGCCAGAAACTCCCCACTCTGAACAACATGATAATATTTTCCATCACTCGCCGGGGTCAATTTTTCAATCGGCGAGAGCGGGCGGGGCGTCGGCGTGGGAGTCACATTCCCCGGATCGATCAATAATTTTTGACCGATGGAAAGCGTCCAATCCGCCTGAATGCCGTTCAATGCCAGCAGTTTATCCACGCTGATGCCGTACGCCGACGCAATGGTGCTGAGCGTCTGGTACATCGCCACAGTGTGAACCACCTTCCCGTCTGCGTCTGGCGTATTGGTCTGGAACATTCCCACCGGGGTCGGTGTGGAATACCCAACCGTGTTTTTGTTTGGAATGAACAGTTTTTGCCCGATCTGAAGTCCGCTGGCTCTTTTGATATTGTTCCAGGTCTCGATATCGTCGATGGTGATCTGATAGGCAATGGCGATCGACCAGAACGACTGCCCGGATTCAACCACGTGGTAAATCTTCCCATCCGCATCGGGTGTGGCAATCTTCACCGGTTTGATGATCTGCGAAACGCCAGCGTAAACGCCGCCCGTGGTACTGCCCGATGGATTGGTTAATGACCCGCTGGAAGAGGTATACGAACCGCAGGATTTCCCGCTCGCGTACGCCGCCTGGAGCACGTAGTAGGTCTCGCCGTTGGGCGATTTTGCCATCCCTGCGCCCACATTGCAGTATGAGCCGTTGACTGCGGGGAGCATATGCGATTCGTCTGACCAGACGACCATGATCTGGTCGATGGAATAGTTCGTGCCCGCGGCAAAGTTCTCGGTCGCGTAAACCGTCGTCCCGCCGCCGTACCCGGCTGCCATCAACCTGCCGCGCACGTCGCCGATATGCCACGACATCTCATTCGCCGCCATAATTTCTGCGGTGGACTGTGCGACGGCATCGATGATCGGATCTTCCACCAGCGCGGCGTGACCATACGATACCCGCAGGGTATTCATTGCAACGATCAGGTCATAAGCCGTCACGTCAGAATCGGCGCGTACCGTCTGAGGTCGAGCGGCATGAACACTGCTCACCGGATGGAAAACACCGGTCACCAGGATCAACAACAACAGGATGGGTAGAAAATTTTTTCTCTTCACTTTTCATCCATTCAGGAAATCTTCGTAGTTTTTTTATTTTCTTCTTCGCGTTGCATTCTTCCACGCCAATTCGCGGTTATTTCTTTTGCGTGGGCAGATAAGGCATCTCCGGACCTTCCACGTTCAGCCGTTCAGCCAGCGCCGCGCGCATCGCCACCCGGTCATCCCATGGATACTCCGTCTCTGCGAAGCACATCGACTGCTCGTGCCCCTTGCCGCAGGCGATCACCACATCACCCGGTTTCGCCTGCCCTACCGCATACCGCAGGGCATCTCCCCGGTCTGGAACCAGCACAAAAGACCTGCCTCTCACTCCGCCGCGGCTCACTGCGCCCTCTGCCATTTCATCCAGAATGGCATCCAGCGCCTCGGTGCGCGGGTCCTCCGCCGTCAGCACCGAAAGGTCCGCCAGTTCCGCAGAGACTTCTGCCATCATGCGGCGTTTCTCGCGGTCGCGCAGCCCCGCCGACCCGAATACGGCAATCACCCGTCCAGAGGTCATCTGACGCACTGTCTCCAGCACCCGGCGCAGCGCATTGGGCGTGTGCGCGAAATCCACAATTGCCGTGAAATCCTGTCCCAGGTCGATCCGCTCCATGCGTCCCGGCACACCCGCCAGCGCGGCGATTCCTTCAGCCGCCGCATCCGGGGGAACATTTACGCCATAGATGGTTGCGCCCAATGCCGCCAGGCAGTTGGACACATTGTAAGCGCCCACCAGATGGCTGTGAATCTGCAGACGCAGTCCATCGGGACCCGTGACCGTAAAGCGAATGCCGCTGGGAGAATATTCCACATTCTGCGCCACCAGATCCGCGCCCGGATTCAGACTGTAACTCACCTGCCGCGCATGAGTGACCGACGCCAGAAATTCATACGAGCTGTCGTCGCGGTTCAGCACCGCCAGCCGCGGATTGCCCTGCGGTTTCTCCGCCGTCTGCGCCAGCCCCGTGAAGAGGCGCGCCTTGGCGTCGCGGTAGGCTTCATACGAGCCGTGATAATCCAGATGTTCGTGAGTGATATTGGTCACCACGCCCACGTC
>JBDKTF010000210.1:0-1597 GCA_039680295.1 Anaerolineaceae bacterium | reverse complement strand
AGAGAATCATATGATCGAAACGGAACATCTATCCAAACAGTTCCATCTGGACAAAAAACATCCGCCCATCACAGCCGTGTCAGATCTGACACTGAACGTGAATGAAGGCGAAGTATTCGGTTTTCTAGGACCCAACGGCGCCGGAAAGACCACTACTGTGCGCATGCTTACCAGCCTGATCGCACCCACGCATGGACGCGCACGCATCAACGGCTTCGAAGTTGGGCGCGATGATCAGGGCATTCGCCGTTCAGTAGGCATTCTCACCGAAACACCGGGCATGTACGACCGCCTTTCCGCAGAAAAGAACCTGACCATCTTCGCCAACCTGTACGGGGTGAAGGATGTGCCGGGGCAGGTGGAAAAATACCTGCGCATGCTGGGACTTTGGGAGCGGCGCTTTGACGAAGCGGGCAGTTTTTCCAAGGGGATGCGCCAGAAGCTGGCGATTGCCCGCGCTTTGCTGCACGAGCCGCGCGTCCTCTTTCTGGATGAACCGACCAGCGGGCTGGACCCCGAAGCCGCCAAACTGGTGCGCGATTTCATCGAGGAATTGAAAACCGAGGGGCGTACGATCTTTCTCTGCACCCATAACCTGGACGAAGCCGACCGCCTGTGCGACCGGATTGCCATCTTCAAGACGCACCTGATCATGGTCGATTCGCCTGAAAATTTGCGCAACCAGCTCTACGGGCGCAAGGTGGTCTTCCATCTGCGTGAATGGAATCCCGCCTGGGCAGACAGTATCCGCGCGCAGACGTATGTCAAGGAAATGCAGGTGGTGGATAACCGCCTGGTCATCGGTCTGGACAACCCGGAAATGGAGAATCCAGAGCTGGTGCGCCTGCTGGTGGGCGCCGGTGCAGACATTCAGTTTGTGGGTGAACTGCGCCATTCATTGGAAGATATTTACCTGCAGACCATTCATGGGTCTGGAGAGGAAAGCAAAAATGCTGCAGCGCGTACGAACAATCATTGATAAAGAGTGGGCAGAGGTCTTCAAGAACCGCATGGTGCTCTACACCGTCATTTTGATGCCGGTGCTGATGACCCTTCTTCCACTGGTGATGACCGGCGTCATGTCATCCACCACCGCATCGAGTGGAGATGCGACCGATATTCCGGCGCAGTATCTGGCGATGTGCGGGGATATATCGGGCGGGGATTGTATGATGATCTTCATGCTCAGCACATTCATGATCATGTTCATGATGATCCCGATGGCGATTCCGATTGCCATTGCCGCGTACAGCATTGTGGGCGAAAAAACCACCCACAGTCTGGAACCGCTGCTGGCGGCACCCATTACCACCGAAGAACTGCTGCTTGGCAAGGCGCTGGCGGCAGTGATCCCCGGTGTGCTGGCGACGTGGGTGGGTTACGGCATTTTCATTCTGGCGGCGCCCTGGGTTGGCGCCACTCCACCGGTGGCAGCCTATATCGTCAGCCCCACCTGGCTGGTGGGAATCCTGCTCATCGGTCCTTTGATGGCGGTGCTTTCGGTGAACTTTGCCATCATCGTCTCCTCCCGGGTCACCGACCCGCGCGCGGCGGAACAAATTTCGATGGTCATCATCGTGCCGCTGCTGGGATTGCT
>JBDKTF010000425.1:0-2832 GCA_039680295.1 Anaerolineaceae bacterium | reverse complement strand
GGCAGGCAGTCGCTTATTTTGGCGTGTTCAGTCTTGAATAGATATTTTTCATCTGCCGGTAGATCGATGTGAAGACGTCGAACTTCTCGTCATACAGCGCGCGGTTCTTCGGCAGCGGTTGATAGGTCTTTTTGAAGCGCACCAGTTGGGGAATGTCGCTGAACTGGATCTCGCCCAGCCCCACCGCGCCGATCCACGCCGCGCCGCGCGCATTGGCATAGACGGGGTCGACGAGCTGTTTGATTTCCACATGCATCACATCTGCAAAGATCTGGCACCATACATCCGACTGCGCGCCGCCGCCGACGATATGGATCGTGTTCACTTTGCGACCCAGAAATTGCTCAACAGGCGTGAGCAGCCAGCGCGTATTGAAGGCAATGCCCTCCAGAAACGCGCGGATGATGTCTTCGCGCGTATTGTTCAGCGACAGGTTGTACAGCCCCGCGCGCAGCGTACGGTCTTCCACCGGGGCGCGCTCGCCCCAAATCCACGGCGTGTACATCACGCCGTTTGCCCCCGCGGGGACGCGCTCGGCGATCTGGTCGAGGACTTTGAAAATATCGGGCACATCCGCTTCCTGCAGCAGTTCATCCTTGTGATAGATGATGTTGTCGCGCAGGAAGGTGAGGTTGCCGCCTGCTGTTGCCTGCAGCGCGGTGAGCAGATAGCGACCCGGCACCGCGCATGGAATGGACGCCAGGCACGATTGAATGTCCGTCTTTTTGAAGGGCACATGCGCCGTGATCCATGAAGACGTGCCGATATAGAGATGCGCGGCATAATCCTCCACCGCCCCGGCGCCGATCGCTGCGGCGGTATTATCAATGGCGCCCGCCACCACCTGCACCGCGGGGGACAGCCCGAGCGCTTCCGCCACGTCGCGGCGCAGGGTGCCGATCACCCGGGTGCAGGGCACGACCTCCGGCAGCTTCTGCCGGTCGATCCCCAACGTCTGGATCAACGCATCGTCATAATGAACGGCATCGGGGTCGCGGTTATCGGTCACCCAGGACGTCACGATCGAATCGTAACTCGCCGCGAATTCACCCGTCAGGCGCAGGTTGAGATAATCGAGCACGTTCAAAAATTTATACGTGCGGGCATATACCTCGGGCAGCACATCGCGGATATACAGCATGTGCGCGGCGGGGTCCTTCCCGGTGGGCGACGGCATTCCTCCCGTCAAGCGCACGAAGCGCAGGGTTTTGAGCAGATCCATGCCGTCCATGTTGATCCATCCATGCAACTGTTTGCGCAGATGGGGCGCGCCGCGCATGTCCATCCACAGGATGGCGTTGCCCAGGGCGTTGCCAGCCCGATCCACCGCCACGGTTCCCTCGCCCTGGGTGGAGCAGCACACCGCGATCACATTCGAACCCGCTGCTGGATTCCGCTGCAGCAGTCTGCCGGCCGCAGATAAAAACGTCTGCCACCATTCTTCTGGCGATTGTTCTGCGCCGCCGTCCGGGGTGAGGATGAGCCCAACCGGCTCGGCTTCCCAACCCAACACGTTCCCGCTGACGGTGATCAGCGCGACTTTCATGCCCGATGTGCCGAGGTCCATTGCGAGGATGATATTTTCGTTGGTCATAGAGGGTCCGTTTTGGATGGATCGAAAGATTTCAACGAATTTCAGGGTCTTTCATTTGCGTGACGAGCAGCGCGCTGACCATCAGCAGCCCGATTGCCAGAAGCAGCGCCGGGGTGAACGATCCATCCGGCGTTTTCAACGCCTCCAAAATATACACGAACACCACCGAAGCCTGACCGAATAACTGGATCAACCCGTTCGATGTGCCTTCAGGTGTGGGCTGGGTGACCTCGGCGGCGTACTGCATTCCAATCGGGCTCGTGCTCACCAGAAAGAACCCCATGGCGAAGGCGGAAATGAACAACAGCCAGTTACTGGTCGCAAAGGTCACACCCGCCAGACCGGGAATCGCCAGCAGCAAGCCAAACAGGATGAACGGCTGCCGTTTGCGTTTTTTGTCGGAGAACGGCGGGATGATGACTGCGCCCAGCACACCGCCGGCGAGCATCAACGCGCCGAGCGTGCCTGCGTCGGTGGGGGTTAATCCGCGCGGACGGATGATGTTTTCCACCCAGGTGGTGACACCGTTGAAAATTCCCAATCCGATGAAGGAAACGAACAGATACAACCAGAAGGACTTTACGGTAAAGGCGTGTTTCAGCCCATCCAGCATCAACGCACGGGTTTCGCTGCCCGCGGGTCCGGGCGGGGTGGGCGGCGCTTCCCGCGCCAGCAGAACGAACAGGACCGCCGAGAACGCGGCAATCCCGCCGTAGATCAATTGCACCTGGGGGATGGAAATCGTCTCAATCAGGAGGGGTGTCACCACCATGCCCAGGGCGGTCCCAACCAGATTGGCAAGCGTCACCATGCCCACCGCGGTGGCGCGTTCTTCGCTGGGGAACCATTTTGCGGGGACCGTTGTCCACGCGTTGAGCAGGAAGGGCTGCGCCGCGGCAATTCCGATGGTGCTCCACAAAACGAGCGAATAATTGGCGCCCGCGAATCCGCGCAGGAGACCGAAAATGCCCATCAGCACGGCGCCGATGCTGACGGCGATTTTAAATCCATACCGGTCAATCACCCACGAAACGGGGATCGACAGAGGGATGAACGCGATCATGAAGCTCATCGCCAACAAGCCGATCTGCAAATCTGACACGCCGTAAAACGCTGCCGCGGGTCCGGTGATGGGTGCATAGGTGATCCACAACATCTGGATGGTCAGGTTGATGAACATGAAGACAGCCAATACCACCCAACGATATTTGTACAGTTTGTAGTCGGTTGTCATGTCG
>JBDKTF010000352.1:0-2686 GCA_039680295.1 Anaerolineaceae bacterium | reverse complement strand
GGTCCCCGCCGCAGCCTCATGGCGGATTCGCGCCTGCGGCCTTATTTCGCCGTTCCCTTTGGGGATATGATGATCTCTGGCTGCTTCGGGTTGCTCGCCGCCGCCGCAGATATTCTGCCTGATCTTGCAGAACCCATCCACGCGTCACTGCGCAGAGAAACCGGCGTCGGAACCGCCCCCTGGGATGTCGATTGACGCTTTCCCATTCCTCTGGTAAAATCCTACGGTCAGGAGCGTTGTACCCTTCGCACACCGACGAAACCATTTTGTTTTGAAAGGGCTTGAAAAATGAAAGTATTGCTGCTGAAAGATGTCTACAAGCTGGGACGCGCTGGCGATGTCAAGCGTGTGGCAGACGGTTACGGTCGCAACTACCTGCTCCCTCAGGGCATGGCTGTGCTCGCAACCCCCGGCGCATTGAAAAACGTGGACCGCATTCGCGCCAAGGCATCCACGCGCCGCGTCGAACTCAATAACGAGATGGGCGGCGTCGCGGGAAAAATGACCAATCTGGTCATTGCCTTCCCCTCCAAAGCTGGTTAAACGGGCAAGCTGTATGGTTCCATCACCTCTCAGATGATTGCCGAAGCCATCAGCGCCAAAATCGGCTCCACCGTTGAGCGCCGTCAGATCGACATGCAGCCCATCCGCGTGCTGGGTGAACACAAAGTTCACGTTCGCCTCACCATCGACCTGATCCCCGAAATTAAGGTGATCGTCCATCGTGAAGGTGAAATGCCCGCGGGTCTGGTGGAAGAAGTTGCAGTGGTAGAACCCGCTGCGGCTCCTGCTGCCGAAGAAACCGCTGCAGCCGAGTAGTTCGTCTCCACAGGGAAACGCGTTCCGATTGATCGCTGGAAAACAGGTCTGGCAGGAAGCATCTTTCGCAGTCATCCATGAACATGGATGCCCTGCCAGCCCTTCGGAACGGCTCAACCCAACAACCGGTCTGGGTCAGTCTCAATTCTGGCGATAGACCGGTTTTTGTTTCTCAAAGTACACAAGCCCGAGTTCATTAATTCCATGGCAGATACGGCTGGTTTGAAATTACTCAACGCGCGTCTCGAAAAAGGCATCAGCCTCGACGAGGTCGCACAACAAACGCACATCCGATTGAACTACCTCAAAGCGCTCGAATCGGATGACGTGGATTCATTGCCTTCGCGCGTTCAGGCAAAAGGATTTTTACGACTTTATGCCAGTTATCTCGGTTTGAATGAACAGGAGATGGTTGATCTCTGGGAAGGTAAATCCGCTCCTCAGCCCATTTCCCCTGAACCCGAACCCATCCAATCCACATCAGAAATCGAAACGTCTGCCGAGGCAGCGCTTGAGGAAGAGCCCGAAAGCGTGGACGAGGAGGAGCGCGATGATTACTCCGTTCCGCCCCCACCCATCGTCGTCCCCACCGTGGATGACCTGCCTCCCGAACCAGAGCCAGCCGCGCCGCCGCCGCCAACCTCGCAGGAGATCTTCGCTGAAATCGGCGCCGCGCTGCGCAAACAGCGTGAAGCCCTGGGCATCTCGTTGGCAGACGTCGAACGCTATACCCGTTTGCGCGTTCATTACCTCACCGCACTGGAGAACGGCGACACCGAGGGCTTGCCATCCACCGTTCAGGGTCGCGGAATGCTCAATAACTATGCGCATTTCCTCAGTCTGGACGCTGACGCCATGCTTTCCCGCTTTGCCGACGGCGTGCAGGCGCGCCGCGAGGAGAGGCTGGCGCTCGAGGCTCCTCAAACTCCTGCCCGCTCCGCGCGAAAAAAACCTGCCGATGACGTAAAAGGTGAAAAAGGGGAAGAAGAAAAAGAGCCGTCGCCTTCCCGGTTTGCCCACCTGCGTCGATACCTCACTGCCGATGTTCTGCTGGGCGGCAGCGCCATTCTCATTTTGCTGGTCTTCATCTTCTGGGGATCCAATGCGGTTCTTTCGATGAACAAGAAGGCGCAGCAGCCTGAATCCTCGGGTCCCTCCATCGCCGATGTGCTGCTTACCTCCGGCGCTCCTTCGCAGGCAGCGGAATTTGCCCCCAATGCAACCGGCGAAGCCTCCACCCCCATCGCTGTGGAAGCGGTAACCGCGGCGCCTGCTGTCGTTTCCGATTCTGCCCAGATGACGCCCACCTCCTCCATTCCGACCAGCAATGCGCCATTGCAGGTCTATGTTGTTGCCAAAGCGCGCGCCTGGATGCGCGTCACCGTGGATGGCAGGCTGACGTTTCAGGGACGTGTGCCCCCCGGCGGCGCCTATACCTTCACGGGTTCCAATCAAATCAACCTGATCACCGGCAATGCCGCTGCGTTGCAGGTTTTCTTCAACCAGCAGGACCTGGGTACATTGGGGTTGAATCAAGAAGTGGTTAGTCGCGTCTTTACGCTCGAGGGAGCCCTCATCCCCACGGCTACAGCGCAACCCACCGCTACCACCACGCCGAGTCCCACCGCCACCCAGATCCCCACTCGAACACCGATCATTCCCGCCACGCCCACCCAGCCGCGGAAATGATGGATAGGAATTTCACACTAGCATGGGTCGTAAAAATTATTATCTGGTCTCGCTTGGATGCGCCAAAAACACCGTCGATTCCGAATCGATGGCGGCTTTATTAAATCAATCCGGTTTCACCCCAACCGATCAGCCTGAGAAGGCAGGGGTTTTGATTGTCAACACCTGTGGCTTTATC
>JBDKTF010000092.1:0-1592 GCA_039680295.1 Anaerolineaceae bacterium | reverse complement strand
TCTTCGAAAATCGGACGCGGCGCTTTTTGTTCGCCGAAAGGATCTTCGGCACGCAGCCGCCACTGAACCGCCGGCAGGATTTCCGGATAAACGGTGAGATATTCCTCATTTTCCAGCGTCTGATCCTGGCTCAGCAGCCCGAAGGGATCGCCCGCCTCCAGCGTCAGCGGACCCACGCCGTAGACGCCGCGTTCGCGCAGCCGAATGGTGTAGCTGCGTGAAGTCTTTTCATACCAGCGCAGGCTGAACAGATGCGTCAGTGCACCCACGTTTTTGATGTGAGAGGGTTTGAGCAAGGTCTCATCTTCGGGCGCCACCGCTTCCGCCCACAAATCCGTGGTGCGCAGCGCGGAGATCGGCAGCAGTTTGTTGTTCTCCACGTCGATCCTGACCGGCGTGGTTTCACCCGGAAAACCGCGCCGGTAATGCCAGCGCCGCCGGTAAACCACCCCTTCCAACGCGCGGGCGCGCCAGAAATGCGCTGCGCCCGCCAGCGCCGCCAGCAGTGCAGCCGCCGTCACCATCAGGGGCGACTTGATCATCAACCCCAGCGCCAGCATCAACACCGCCAGACCCAACCACCCGCGGGTGACCATCATCCCTCCACAGGTACCGGCACCGTGGCAACAATATCTTCGATCAGTTCTTCAGGTTTGCGCCCGCGAAGCTGCGCCTGCGCCGAGATCATCAGGCGGTGGCAGAGCACGTAAGGCGCCAGGAATTTCACATCATCCGGCAGCACAAAGTCGCGCCCGTGGATCGCCGCCCACGCCTGGCTGGTCTGATACAGCGACAGCGTGGCGCGCGGACTGGCGCCCAGTTCGATTTCGGGGTTCTGACGGGTGGCGCGCGCCACGCGCACGATGTAATCCTGCACCGATGCCTCCACCCGAACCTGACGGCGTTCATTCTGCAATGCCGCCAGTTCTTCGGGCGTGGTCACCGCCTCCAATCCGGGCAGCGGATCGTCCAGCCGGAAACGTTCAAGGATGGCGTTCTCTTCCTTCTGACTGGGATAGCCAATCGCCACTTTGAGCAAAAAACGGTCGATTTGCGCTTCGGGCAGCGGAAAGGTACCCTCCAATTCCACCGGGTTTTGCGTCGCCAGCACCAGAAACGGACGCGGCAGGGCATACGTCACGCCGTCCACCGTGACCTGCCGCTCCTGCATGGCTTCCAACAGCGCGGACTGGGTGCGCGGTGTAGCGCGGTTGATCTCATCCGCCAGCACCACCTGGCTCATCACCGGTCCGGGGCGAAATTCAAACCGCTGTTCCTTCTGGTTGAACCAGTTCAGCCCGGTCACATCAGACGGCAATAAATCGGGGGTAAATTGAATGCGCCGGAAAGAGCAGCCCAGCGAAGCCGCCAGCGCCCGCGCCAGGGTCGTCTTGCCAATGCCGGGCACGTCTTCCAGCAGTAAATGCCCCTCGCATAACACCGCCGCCAGCGTCAGATGAATGACCTCGTCTTTTCCAACAATCACTTTTTGAATGTTTTCGCGCAGCCGCTGCGCTACGGTTTGGATCATCGACCGCCTCCGTTTTTTGTTTGACGTTACACCACCACGAAAACCTTCACACCAGACAACG
>JBDKTF010000049.1:0-2285 GCA_039680295.1 Anaerolineaceae bacterium | reverse complement strand
CATAAAGCGGATCCCCGGCTTTTTCGGGCTCCATATCGATCATATCGTCCCACAGCGGCACCTGTTTCAACGGCGCGCCCACCGGCAGTCCACTGGCAGACGGCGAGCCGTCATCCGCAGCAGGCGGATTCACCCGGACAGCAAACTCACGCCAGTACCCCACCAGACGTTGAATTTCGCCTTCAGAGACGAATACACCCTGCAAGCGAACCGGCGCGGGCGCATCAGGCGCCGGGAAGAGCATATCGCCGCGCCCGAGTAACCGTTCTGCGCCTGGCTGGTCGAGAATCACGCGGCTGTCCACGCCAGACGCCACCGCAAAGGCAATGCGGGCAGGGAAATTGGCTTTGATCAGCCCGGTCAGCACATCCACCGAGGGGCGTTGGGTGGCGATAATCATGTGGATGCCCGTTGCGCGCGCCAACTGCGCCAGGCGCGTAATGCTGCGTTCGGTCTCGTCGGGCGCCAGCATCATTAAGTCCGCCAATTCATCAATCACGATCACCAGATAGGGGATTTTTCGTTCCCCTTTCGCGGTCAGGCGGTTGTTGTAATCGACGATATTGCGCGCGCCAAGCTGCGCAAACTTGTGATAGCGGGTATCCATCTCGCGCAGCATCCACTGCAGCGCGCCGGTGACCTTATCCACGTCCACAACCACGGGCGCCAGCAAATGCGGCACACCGTTGTACCCGGTCAGTTCCACACGTTTGGGGTCCACCAGAATCAGGCGCAGATCATCGGGGGTGTTATTGATCAACAGACAGCTCAAAATGGCGTTCACGCATACCGATTTACCCGAACCGGTCGTGCCTGCAATCAACAGGTGCGGCATGGCTGACAGGTCGGCGGAGACGGATGCGCCCGAAACATCCTTGCCGAGGGCAAAGCGCAGCGGAGAGTGAATCTTCTGAAAATGTTCGCTCTCGATCACGTCGCGCAGCGCCACCCGGCTGACCTCCTCGTTCGGAACCTCAATCCCCACATAAGCGCGTCCGGGGACAGGCGCCTGGATGCGAATACGCGACGCCGCCAGCGCCAATGCGAGATCATCCGCCAGCGAGACAATTTTGCTGACCCGCACGCGGGTGCGCCCGGACCGGTTTTCGATGAAATCGGGTTCGACGCCGAACTGGGTAACCGTCGGTCCGCGGTGAACTTCCACCACATGCGCCGGAGCGCCAAATGACTGCAAAGTTTCTTCGATCAGATGAGCGCGAGCAGCATCCACCTCGCCGTTGACCGCGGCAGGCAAGCCGGCTTCCAGCACCGCATCCACCGCGGGAAGTTCCCAGGGGGTGCTCGGCGGGATGAGATGTACCGGCTCCATCGGCTCGACCGCAGCGGAGGCTGTTTGCCTCCCCGATCCAGCCGACGGGCGGGCGCCAGCGGTCATTTCCACCGGTAAATTCGAGCGGTCAAAGGGCGTAAAATTTGCGTCGAGATCTTCCAACGCAAGCGCTTCATCATCAACAGATGCCGCCCGGGCAGCGCGCGCATCTGTCAGAGCCGTGCGGGCTTTCTCGATGAGGGGCGTCATCCAGCGGAAAATTTCTGTAATTGAAAGATCGAGCGTCATGGTCAACGCAATGAGCAGCCAGGCAACCAGCACAATCGTGCAGCCCACAACCCCCAGGGCATTCACCAGGGTCTGCTCCACCCAGGCGCCCACGTATCCACCGCCTTTCCCCGCGGCTGCCAGATCGTATCCACCACCGGCGAACAGATGCAGCCACGCAAGCAGGTTCCCATAGAGGAAAATCAATCCCACCAGACGTTCCACTGCCACCTGCGGCAATTTGGAAATGTTGCGCAGCACCAGCCACAAACCCACGCCCAGCAATCCAAGCGGCAGCACAAACATCCCCCACCCCACTCCCTGACTGAGCGCCCCCACCCACCAGCCCGTCAGGCTGCCCCGACGCGCAGACAGCAGGCTGAGCAGCGTGAGCAAGCCAATCAGCGCCAGGAAGGTCCCCAGCAAATCCAGCTTGCGTTCAGGCGAGAGATGGAGGGACTGCACCGGGCGGGATTTGGATGGATGCGCAGAAGAGGCGCGCGGTTGACGCGGTTTTCCCGTTTTCGCCGGATCTTTGGCTCGCGGCGCCGGAGAAGCGGATTTGGCGCTTCGGGGGGACGGTGACGTGCGTTTGGCGGCGGGGGTGGATTTTGTGTTAGTCGGACGCGCTGTGGACCGTTTTCGATCTGCCATAGAAAGGCTTCCTTTCAGGAGGTTGAATCAGATTATAGCACAGATGGTCAGTAACCACTCGACGCGCCCTTTC
>JBDKTF010000290.1:0-2956 GCA_039680295.1 Anaerolineaceae bacterium | reverse complement strand
GGAAAAGTGGCGACGTATGGACAGGTCGCGAAGATCGTGGGCGGGTGCTCGGCGCAGATGATTGGGTTCGCGCTGGCGGCACTGCATGCGGAAGACGTACCCTGGCAGCGGGTGATCAACGCGCAGGGGAAAATCAGCGCGCACGGCGACGGTTTCGGGAATGCGATTCAGAAAGCGCTGCTGGAGCAAGAGGGGATCCGGTTCGATTGGGAGGGGCAGGTGGTGGATTTCGAATCGGTGCGGTGGGAGGGGATATAAAAAGTTACCCATGAATATACATGAGAAAAGGAATTATCCACTGATATTCACGATAAAAACACGGATGAAAACGATAAAAGAATAAAAGCAGTGGAAGAAAAAGATTTATCCACTGATGACCACGATAAAAGCATGGATGAAAACGATAAAAGAATAAAAGCGACGAAAGAAAGAGAAAAGAGATCATCGGGAATAGATGCATAGAAGAAAATCATTGGTGCGGGGTGGTGGGAAGGGCTCTTCGCGTTGTGAGCGGGAATTGCAATTTCAATAGGGGTGTGGTAAACTTTTGGACAATCAGTTGAACGGTCGCGCTTGCGATCACTCATCCAGAGAGGTGGAGGGACCGGCCCTATGAGACCTCGGCAACCGCCTGAAAGGTAGGTGCCAAATCCGGCAGACCCTGCATGGGCGGGGATCCTGGAAGATGAGCGAAGTCGTTTGAACTTTACGCCTCTCTTATCCAGAGAGGATTTTTTATATCTGTTTATGGAGGATTTTGTGAGCCAACGAACCTACTCCAACCGCCGTTATCTGGATGCCCTGAAGGAACGCGTGTTAATTTTCGATGGAGCGATGGGCACCAGTCTGCAAAAGCAAAAACTGACCGCGGAACATTTCGGCGGCGAAAAACAGATGGGCTGCAACGATTATCTGGTCATCTCATACCCGCAGGCGGTGGAAAAGGTTCACCGGTCGTTTCTGGAGGTGGGCGTGGACGTGATCGAGACGTGCACGTTCCGCTCGAACCGGCTGACGTTGAGCGAATATGGGCTTGGAGACCGGACGCACGAGATCAATCTGGCAGCGGCGCGGTTGGCGCGGCGCGCGGCGGATGCGTATTCCACGCCAGAACAGCCCCGTTTCGTGGCGGGCTCGATGGGTCCTTCGGGCAAGCTGCCATCCATGGACGACCCGGAGCTGTCCAACATCAGCTTCGAAGAACTGGAAACCCTGTTTGCAGAGCAGGCGACAGGCTTGATCGAAGGTGGGGTGGATCTGCTGCTGGTGGAAACTTCGCAGGATATTCTGGAAGTAAAAGCGGTGATTCTGGGAATCCAGAAAGCCTTCGCGCAGACGGGTCAATGGCTGCCCATTCAGGCGCAGGTGACGCTGGACACGAACGGACGCATGCTGCTTGGAACGGACATCTCGGCGGTATCCGCGATTCTGGACGGGATGGCGATCGACGTGATCGGACTGAACTGCTCGACGGGTCCGGATTACATGCGCGAACCGATCAGTTATCTGGGCGAGCACACGACGCTGCCGGTTTCGTGCATTCCCAACGCGGGACTGCCGCTGAACGTGGACGGCGAGGCGGTGTATCCGTTGAAGCCGGAACCGTTTGCAGAGGCGCTGGCGGAATACGTGGAGAAGTATCACATTTCGGTGGTGGGCGGGTGCTGCGGTACCACGCCGGATCATCTGGCGAAAGTGGTGGAGCGGCTGCACGGCGTATCTGCGCCTGTGCGCCCGGAAGCCGGCGAGCCGATGCTGGCGTCGGCGGTACAGGCATCTTCGATGATCCAGGAACCCAAGCCGTTCCTGATCGGCGAACGGTTGAATTCACAGGGCAGCCGTAATTTCAAAGCGCTGCTGCTGGAAGAGGATTTTGGCAGCATGGTGTCACTGGCGCGCAAACAGGTCAACGAAGGCGCGCATGGATTGGATCTTTGCACGGCGCTGACCGAACGTCCAGACGAGGGTGCGCTGATGCGCACACTGGTGAAAAAACTGGGAATTGTGCGCGCGCCGCTGGTGATTGATTCCACGGAGCCGGAAGTGATCGAGATTGCGCTGCAAACCAACCCGGGACGCGCGCTGATCAACTCGACCAATCTGGAAGGTGGGCGGGCGAAAGCGGAACGCATTTTCGCGCTGGCGCGCAAGTACAATGCAGCGGTGATCGCGCTGACGATCGATGAGCAGGGCATGGCAAAGACGGCAGAGCGCAAGCTGGATGTGGCGCGCCGCATCTACGCGATGGCAGTGGATGAGTATGGTCTGAAGCCTTCCGATCTGGTGTTTGACGCGCTGACCTTTACGCTGGCGACCGGGGAAGCGGAGTATGCGAACTCGGCGCTGGAAACAATGGATGGTATCCGGCGGATCAAAGCGGATCTGCCAGGTGTGCTGACCTCACTGGGTGTGTCGAATGTATCTTTTGGACTGTCGCCCGCCGCGCGCATGGTGCTGAACAGCGTGATGCTGTATCACTGCGTGCAGGCGGGTTTGGACATGGCAATTGTCAACGCGGCGCAGATCACCCCGTATGCAGAAATTCCTGCGGAAGAACGCGATCTGGCGGAAGATTTGATTTTCAACCGGCGCGCCGATGCATTACAGCGCCTGGTTGAGTATTTTCATCATGTGGGCGACCAAACGACGAAAGTTGCGGCAAAACAATCCCCGATCGAAGGCATGGAAGCCGAAGAACGATTGGCGTGGCGGATCGTGCATCGATACAAAGAAGGCGTGGAAGCTGACATCGATGAAATTCTGGCAAAATCTGCACCAGAGGAACGCGGCGATGCGGCGGTAACCATTTTGAATACCGTGCTACTGCCCGCGATGAAGGAAGTGGGCGACAAGTTTGGCACGGGCGAGCTGATTTTGCCCTTCGTGCTGCAATCGGCAGAGGTGATGAAGAAAGCCGTGTCGCATCTGGAGAAATTCCTGGAACGCAAGGAAGGAG
>JBDKTF010000504.1:0-3799 GCA_039680295.1 Anaerolineaceae bacterium | reverse complement strand
GATGCACCTTGACCATCCAGCGTGGCATCATTCCGTCCTGCGCCATGGCGAAGGGTACGCGTGTACCCCCCAATCCATTTCCAATGAATAACCCGATCATGCTCAATACAGCCGAGATCGTAACGCTGATCCCCAGGAATCTAGAGAGAGGGCTGTTCTTCCCGGCGACTTTGTCTCCAATGGCGTGAGCGATATCCGGAAATTCCCATCCGACAGCGCTGGATGGGTCTACGTTCATGCGGGCAATTTCAGCGTCGGTGATTCCGTAGTCTGCCAGAACGGTTCCGACACCCTGACCTTCTTCATATTCCTCGATACCCCAGAGCTGATACTGTCCATTCTCGCCGGCGCCACCATACAGTCCAGCGACTGTCGGAATGGCGTAGGTAGCGATGGCGGCGAATAAAACAAGAACCATCGCCAATGGATACGTGCGCTTGGGGTTTACGATTTCATCGCCCGCTGCGGTTGGCAGCTCCCATCCCATAAAATTCCACATTGCGACGAACAAGCCTGTACTCAAAGCTCCCATGAAATTTTCGCCGGGTGGAAGGAATGGCAGGGATACGGTGGTTCCACTTTTTATCCATGAATAAATTCCCAGTACAGACATGAGGACAAGGGGAATCAGCATGATCAGTCCCAACCAGTTCGTGGTCAAGCCAGATAGACGGGCGCCGCGAATGCTTAGATATGAAACCGACCAGATCAGGAGAGCTGCAACCAACCAGGACAGCACTGTCGCGGAGACCTCCACGCCGAAGATCGTTGCGCCATTCCGCAGCTCGGGAATAAAATACCCAAGGTAATAGGCAGCCAGAACCGGGTAAATGGAGACATCCACCCAGGAGACGACCCAATTCATCCAGCCCGCCATAAACCCTGCGAAAGGACCAAAAGCCTGTTTCACCCAATGATAGTAACCGCCCTCCACGGGCATCATTGAGTTCATTTCGCGAACCATGAGCATGTTTGGAACGCTGAACAAAATAGGGGTGATCACGAAAAGCGCCAGCGCCATACCCGGACCTGACCACCCTACCATCGGTTCCGCGCCGAACGAACCTCCGCAGACCGTGAAGTAGATCAATCCGAATAGTGGTAGAAGAGTAAGCTCCCGCTTGAGTTTGCTCTTCTCTGCATGGATATCCAGCCCTTTGCTGGCAATGGATATATCAGCCATCTTTCCTCCTTTTGATGGATGAGCGAAGACAGATCATGCATTTATGTAAACTGCGTTGCCCGATGTTGAAAAACAAGAAATTCCTACCCACAAGAAGGGTAGATACAACTTCGAACCCATTGGCATGATCAATCTATGTATTACCAGTGAAGAGCGAATATTAACATTATTCGGATTTATTCTGGGATTTTTTTAAGAGTTGAGGAACATCCAAGGATGCACAATTTGAAGGTATGCGCCATTTTGCATCATCTTTAATGATCATGGGAACCAGCGAAGTTCGAGTCCGCCGAACACCGGGAATTTTGCCGATAACATCGGTTACAATCGTGTACATTTCATCGTTGTCATGGGCAAATAACTGAACACTGATGTCCCGTTCTCCAGTCGAACAGGCAACATAGGATACCCATTCGAGATTGGCTAACTGGTGCGCGATATCCAACACAGACTGTGGCTCCACTTCCACAAATACATCTGCAACCACTCGAAACCCCAACGACTTCGCATTTACCTGGGCGCTTACGTCAAATACTCCCTGACTGATCATTCGGTTGATGCGATACCGAACGGCGCGCTCAGACACTTCTCCGATTCGCTGCGCAATTTCAGAGCAGGGCATTCGACCATCTTCGATGAGAAGATCTACGATCTTTTTATCAACCGTGTCTATTTTTGCCATAACTTCACCAATATCTTTCCGAAATATACATAGATATTAATAATATTGTCTGAAATATACAACACATTGCGCTCGGCCAAATGTAACGAAAAATGAATGACAATCGGCGCGATAAGAAAAACCGTTAACCCAGCTCTTTTCACTTTCGTATGGTATGCTTGAGCTCGTTTGCTCCAAAATAGAAAGGCGTTTTATTGATCATGATCTCGAGTTTGCTTGTCAGCATCAGTTATATTGCAGCGCAAATGCTTTCCGATATTGGGAGCCTGCAAATCATCCGATTCCTTGGATTTTCCATGGACGCCGGCACATTGATTTATCCCATTACATTTACATTGCGAGACCTGGCGCATAAATCTCTGGGATTAAAAAATGTGCGCATCCTTGTGATCTCGGCGGGGGTCATTAATTTGGTTATGGCGGGATATTTCTGGTTAGTGACCAAATTTCCACCGGATACAGCGGCAGGCAGTTCAACGATCTGGGGGCAGGTACTTTCGCCAGTATGGCGAATTACGCTGGCAAGCATCGCCGCAGAGTTATTGTCCGAACTGACAGACACCGAGGTATACCGGCTTTGGGTGGAGCGGGTAACAAATCGGTATGAATGGATGCGCGTTTTAGTGTCCAATGGAGTCAGTGTTCCGTTGGATTCGCTGGCATTCTGTTTTCTGGCATTCTATGGGACAATGCCGACAGACGTGGTTTGGAGTATATTCTGGTCGAACGTGATCGTAAAAGGCGCAGTGACGCTGTTGAGCATGCCTATGATCTATATCGTGCGCGATCGAAATGAACTGCGCGTAGCCAATAATTAATATCCGATTATTACCTCAAACAGGAATAGAGGGAAGGGGAGCAGTCATTACGTTTTGTCTTTCTTAATTGTTGTGACTTTGTGAGCTCGCTCAAATTATTGCATCTTCCAATAACTGACTTCTGATATGTTAACGGTGAAGTTCGGCGTGACGTAGGAAGCGATCATTAAACCAAATCCTCCAGATTTGTAGCTTGAATCGGTGACCTCACCAATTTTTGTTCCATTTGCAAAGATGGTAAAGATCTGATCAGCAGCGCGTATGCCAATTCGATTGGTTTGATTTGAACCGGCATTAATCGATCCAGACGGTGATGAGGATTGCAATAAATCCGTGAAGGATGTGCCATCCCATTTGCGAATGGCATAATTTCCATCGCAGGTAAATGCCAGGAAATAACCCTGATTAGGATCTGGCGCTCGAAAGAAAATGCCGTAACGGTCTCTTCCACTACAAACACCGGTGGTTACTGTCGCTTCAAGATAAAAGTCACTTAATTCGGGCGATGCCATCGTCCAGGAATGCCATCCATCCGCCTGGAGAGCGGTCAGATGTAGTGCATTCGAGCCCTGTTCCACCCGAACATGCTCATCCGAGATGACGCCAAACTGTGGATTTCCGTCGAAATGATCCGTCCATGTTGAAGTTCCAAGGATTTTCCGCGGATCTTCTGCCGATAGCGTTGGGGTGAGAGATGGCAATTGGGTTGGCGATGTGACTGTTACGGATGGCGCCCCGGTAATTTGAGCGGATTGTGTGGGAAGAGTGACTTCGCTCGGTTGGATTGTGAGCATTTCGGCGACGCGGGTAGCAACTTCGTCTGGCTGCGGAGTGCGCGCTGACGGAAGATTGCATGCCCCGAGCAGAAACGCAGCAACGAAAGATAGTTTTATTAAATTTCGCATAGCCAATATCTCCTAACTGTTTATTATCTCATTACACTAAATTCTAACACGGCTGTAATCCAAGATCATCCAAAAATCCCTCGCGAAAAAGTTACGAAATCATGTATAATCTTCAAATCTGGCAATAACCTGTCCAGATATCTTTTTATACCCGCGGTCGGATTATTCAGTTTTCCACATTTTGTATTTCTCTTCCGACATCGGCGGATCT
>JBDKTF010000077.1:0-2493 GCA_039680295.1 Anaerolineaceae bacterium | reverse complement strand
GCATCAGGCACTACCCGATATGCTCCTTTTTGCGTCAGGTGGGTTGAAAGGTGCAAGCGATCTTGCCAAATCCATCGCGTTGGGCGCAACGTTGGGCGGCATGGCGGGTTTATTCCTCAAAGCAGCTGTCCAATCTACTGAAGCCGTTCTGGAAACAATATCCATCATTGAACGCGAACTGTGCATCATTATGTTCGCATCAGGTGCGGGTGATCTGAATGCGCTAAAAAAGACACCGCTGATCCAGGTATAACCATTTCCATACAGATCTTATTCATATCATGACCCTTAAAGACAAATTATCCATTTATCTACCTGCTGTTGAGGAACAGCTCAAACAAACCGTTTCCTCTTATCTTCCAAAGGGCGATCCTGAAATGGAAGAGATGGTTGCATACCACATGGGTTGGACGGGGGAAGGCGCTGGCGCAGAAGCGCAGGGAAAGCACATCCGACCTGTTCTGGTGCTGCTGGCGGCGGAGAGCGCCGGTGGTGATTGGCATTCCGCATTACCAGTCGCAGCGGCAGTGGAACTGATTCACAATTTCTCTCTGGTTCATGACGATATTCAAGACCAAAGTCCTCTCCGGCGGGGTCGCCCGACAGTTTGGGCTAAATGGGGCATTGCCCAGGCGATTAATGTGGGAGATATCCTCTTTACCCTTGCGCAAACCGCTCTGCTGGACCTACCTGTTGAAACCTGGGCGCCCATCAATACCCTGCTGCAAGAAACCTGTCTGCGGCTCACAGAAGGTCAATACCTGGATCTGGCATATGAAAAAAAGGCAGCCTTGCCGCTGGATGCCTATTGGAAAATGATTGGCGGAAAAACCGCTTCTCTGCTTGCATTCTCGGTTCAGGCAGGCGCAATCACTGCCGGAGTGGATATGGATCGGCAGCGCGCATTCTTTGAATTTGGGTATAACCTCGGATTGGCTTTTCAAGTTCAGGATGACCTGTTGGGCATCTGGGGCGATTCCGCCATCCTGGGCAAATCGACCGAGAGCGATCTGGTAAGCGGGAAAAAAACCTTGCCGGTTGCCTATGCATTGTGCAATGAAAGAGAATTTTCTCTCCGCTGGCGGTCCGGACCAGTTCAGCCGCAGGACGTCCCATCCTTGGTCACCCTGCTGGAACAGGAAGGCGCGCAAACCTTTGCCCAGAGTCACGCCGATCGTCTCACCCATGCTGCGCTTGATCATCTCGAACGCGCAGCCCCTACTGGATCAGCAGGTGAAGCTTTGCGAGAATTGACCGCTCATTTATTGAATCGCACTTCGTGATCGTCTGCCAACCTTGACAGGCATTTATGGGCGCTATATAATCTCATCACATCGCGGGTGTCGCCAAGTGGTAAGGCAGTACCTTCCCAAGGTACCATTCGTGGGTTCGAATCCCATCACCCGCTCTAAACCCCTTATTTTTCAGGGGTTTTCTTTTTTAAGCGCGGTTTACAATTTTGAAAAGAATGATTTTGGGATGTTTTTCTTCATTCCTTATATAATAAGGAAGTTGTAATCTCAAACTCGCGGGACAAGGTGCAATCCGCATTAACGGTGTACCTGATAAAAAATGACTTATCCAAAATATTTCTTCTTGTTCTGCCCCAACTGTGGACAATTTCGATCAGGCGCAATTCTTGCAACGATATCCCATCAGAACAATGGGACCTCGTTGATTGAACGTTACGCTTCGATACCCCACTTTTCTGCCTGGAGGTCTCATGAGCCTGCCCAATAATCAAACCATTTTGCACGTTGAGGATAATTTCGAAAATCGTGTCCTCGTGCGCCGCCTGCTCAGCGCCGGCGGTTATCAGATATTGGAAGCCGAAAATGCTCGTCAAGCGCTGGAGATCATCCATCAAAAGCAGCCTGATTTGATTTTGATGGATATTAATATGCCAGACATCGATGGCTATACGCTCACGGCTCAAATCAAGGGACTCCCCAATTTTCCCCCGGTGCCCATCGTTGCTCTTACCGCGAATGTGATGAAAGGTGATCGTGAACGCACATTGGATGCAGGTTGTGATGGCTATATCGAAAAACCGATTGACGTAGACACCTTCCTGGATAAGGTTGCCAGTTTCCTGGAGAATTAAATCATGACTGACCAGAAACTAAATGCCACTGAACCCATACCCACCTCTCCATTGAAATCGACAACGGTATCACCAGTGCAAACTTCACCGGCAATGCCAAAAGACATTACCGTATTGGTGGTAGAAGATAATGTGTCCAATTTCGTCCTGATCGCGCGCATGTTGGGCTTTTTGGGAATTCACTGCGAGTGGAAAACTTCCGGTTACGAAGTATTGGAATACGCTGACAGTGTGCCCCGGGTAGATTTGATTCTGATGGACATTCGCCTGCCCTACGAGGATGGTTATGGCGCAATGCGAAAAATCCGCACTTCACCCCGCTTGAAAAACACGACCATCGTTGCGGTGACCGCAGAAGCCAGCCAGGAACAAATCAACAAAGCGCGCAC
>JBDKTF010000321.1:0-7827 GCA_039680295.1 Anaerolineaceae bacterium | reverse complement strand
CACATGTTTGCACTGCCGTTAACGGCGGTGGCTCTGAGTTGGGCAGTCTCAGTCATGCTATCCAAAGGAAAATGGGGCGAGTCAGACGGCAGAAACAGGTGGCTCAGCCTGGGTGCATCCTTCTTCGTTGGCGGGTTGATCATTGGAGCGTTGAAACCGACCAATACCTGGGATTTTCCAAGCTATCTGGCGTTGGCATGCGCGGCGCTGGTTTATTCGCTGGCGCGATACGGTGAAGGGTTGTCGATTCCACCCTTCCAACTGTCGCAGGCGGTGAGAAGGTGGATCAGCGCAGGCGCTGCGGCAGTCGGGTTGCTGGTGCTTTCATTGGTGATGTATGCGCCTTATTCGGCGTGGAATGCGCAAAGCTATAACTCCTTCCAATATTGGAACGGAGCGCGAACGCCTTTCTGGTCTTACATCACACACTGGGGATTGTTCCTGTTTGTCATTGTGAGCTGGATGGTACGGGAAACACGCAACTGGTTGGCAGCCACACCCGTATCAGCGTTGAACAAACTGCGACCGTATCAGAGCTGGATTCAGGCAGGGCTGGTGGCGCTGATTGGAGCAATCATCACGCTGCTGTTGATGGGTGTGACCATCGCCTGGCTGGTGCTGCCGCTGATGGTATGGGCGGCGATTCTGGTGGTGCGCCCGAATATTTCCGAAGCCAAACGAACCGTGCTTTTCCTGATTGGTGTTGGTCTGACAGTGACGCTGGTGGTGGAAGTGATCACACTGAAGGGCGACATGGGGCGCATGAACATGGTGTTCAAGTTCTATATGCAGGTGTGGATCATGTTCGCCGTGTGCGCAGCCGCTGCGTTGGGCTGGCTGTTGTCGGATCTGCCGCGTTGGCGCTACCGCAGCCGATGGATATGGGAAACTGTTTTTGCTGTGCTGGTGGGCGGCGTGTTGCTCTTCCCGCTGTTGGGCGGTCTGGATAAGATTCAGGACCGCATGGCGACGAATGCGCCCCATACGCTGGATGGAATGGCATATATGGAATATGCCGTGTATAACGACCAGGGAATCAACTACGATCTGAATCAGGACTACAAAGCCATTCAATGGATGCAGGATAACGTGAAAGGTTCCCCTGTGATTGTGGAACAGAATGTCACCGAATACCGTTGGGGGAATCGCTTTACCGTATATACCGGGCTGCCGGGTGTCGTCGGCTGGAACTGGCATCAACGGCAACAGCGGGCATCCCTGCCAGAGGAATGGGTGACGGGGCGTGTAATCGAGGTGAACAACTTCTATGCGACGACGGACATCCAGGAAGCGGTCGACTTTTTGAACAAATACAATGTGTCGTACATCATTGTCGGGCAGGAAGAAGAAGCGGTTACCCCGGCAGATGGTTTACAGAAATTCACCGAATATAACGGAAAATACTGGAATCAGGTGTATCAGGATCGAAACACCACGATCTATGAAGTCTGTCACTGTACCGATCCAGAATAGAAAGGAAAATTCATCCATATGATTTATCACATTCTCTCTCAGTCGGATTGGGAGCAGGCGCAGCGAGTGGGAACCTATGCAGCGGAATCTCTGGGCAAAGAAGGATTCATTCATTTCTCACTGGCAAATCAGGTGGCAGCCACCGCAGAACGGTACTACCGCGGGCGAAAGGATCTGTTTCTGTTGGAGGTGGATGAAGCGCGGGTGAAGCCAGAGGTGCGCTACGAACTGGCATCCCTTGGAGAGAAATTTCCTCACGTGTATGGGGCATTGAATCTGGATGCCGTGATCAGGGTGCTGCCGTTTGCGCCGGACGACGAAGGACATTTTCACTTTTCAGCGTAGCCGCACCGGATGTGTGCAAACCCATTTGATGGTAAGATAAGGGTAATCTGATCATGGTTGCTTTCATTCTCTGGTACCTTGTTCTTCTGTTGCTGGGATGGCTGGCGTTTCCATTGACGCAGCGATTGCTTCCGGGTCTGCGGGACCGCGGTTATGCCTTTGCGCGCATTCTGGGATTGTTGTTGTGGGGATACATTTTCTGGCTGCTGACATCGTTGGGGGTGTTTCAAAATGATTCTGGAGGCGTAGCGGCAGCGCTGCTTCTGGTGACTGCGCTGAGTTTATTCGCTGGTTACAAAACAGGCTGGCGTTCCTTATGGGATTGGATGAAAATCAACCGCCGCACCATCCTATCGGTGGAAGCGGTTTTTTTGATTTTCTTCGGCGCGTGGGCGTTGGTGCGTGCATGCAGTCCAAATATCGTAGGCACCGAAAAACCGATGGAACTGGCATTCATCAACGGAATTTTGCGGTCACCCAGTTTTCCACCCAATGATCCCTGGCTTTCAGGCTATTCGATTTCTTATTACTATTTTGGCTATGTCATGGTGGCGATGTTGATTCGCATCACCGGAGTGACAAGCGGTGTGGGATACAACCTGGCGCAGGCGCTGTGGTTCGCATTGACGGCGATCGGCGCTTATGGACTGGTGTTCAACCTGCTGGCAGCGGTGAAGGAGCGGAACGCTCAAAATAGGGAAAAGACACAGGAAGCAGGAGCGCATACCCTTCCATTGCTGGGTCCGTTATTTGTTCTTCTGGTCAGCAACCTCGAAGGACTGTTGGAGATGCTGCGCGCGCGCAGCATTTTCTGGCAAACAGACGCTTCCGGCAATCTGACATCTTCCTTCTTTACCTGGTTGGGGGTTCAAGAGATCAATGTTGCACCTGTGCAGCCGTTTGGCTGGATACCCAACCGACCGGGCGGCATCACCTGGTGGCGGGCGTCACGCGTTTTACAGGATTTTGCGTATGCAGGACAAAACACGGGGCGCGAAGTCATTGACGAATTTCCATTCTTCTCCTACCTGCTGGGTGATTTACACCCGCACGTACTGGCGATGCCGTTTGTGCTGCTTGCGATCGGGCTGGCATTGAATTTTTACCTGGGGGGCGCGGGGAAACCGGTGCGATGGGGAAAATTGTTCATGCCGGTGGCGCCTGCCAGTTTTCTGCTGGCGGCGGTATCCATGGGCGGGCTGGGATTCCTGAACACATGGGATTTTCCAATCTACGTGGCATTGTTCTGCGCAGTTTATGTGCTGGTGCGGTATCAGGAATCCGGATGGAACGCCGGTCTGGTGTTTGAATTTTTGGCGATGGCGCTGGTATTGGGCATCAGCGGCGTGGTGCTTTACCTGCCGTTTTACCTGAGTTTTTCATCGCAGGCAGGCGGTTTTATTCCTTCGGTCATTTTCTTCACCCGCGGGGTGAATTTCTGGGTGATGTTTGCCCCGCTGCTGATTTGTGTGCTGGCATTTTTGATCTATCGGGTGGTGACGCACCATACCGTGCGGCATATCCTGACGTCGATGGCAATTTCGTTTGGCGTGATCGCAGCATTCTGGGCGTTGAGCTTTTTGCTGGCGTGGATCGCCACGCGTGTTCCGCTGGCAGCATCGGCATTTCTGAATGTTCAAGGCGCAGACGGTGTTCCCATTGGAGAGCTTCTGCGGACTGCGATGGAAAGGCGATTTGAAGCACCCGGAACCTGGCTGACGCTCGGACTGTTCGGCGGATTGGCACTGGCTGGGCTCCGACGCAATCGGGAAGAAGAACAGGCAGATGAAGTCAGCAAGTCGGAACCAGACGCCGGGCGGTTTGTGCTGCTGATGGTGATGATCGGTCTGTTGCTGACCCTGACGCCGGAGTTTATTTATCTGCGCGATCAGTTTGGCTGGCGCATGAACACCATATTCAAGTTTTATTTTCAGGCATGGATTTTATGGGGAATCGCTGCCGCGGTGGGAAGCGGAATGTTATTGACCCGTCTGCGCCGCACTCCGCAAATGATATTTGCAGCAGGGATGGTTGTCGTGATTCTGGCTGGGTTGGCGTATCCAATCTGGGCGCTGCCCGAACGCACCGGGAATTTTAACCCGTCTGACGGTTTGACGCTGGATGGTACCGCTTATTTGGACAGGTACAATCCAGACGAGATGGCAGCCATACGCTGGTTGGATCAGGCGCCGCTGGGCGTGATTGCCGAGGCTACCGTTGGCGCTTCTCAATATTCCGATTATGCGCGTTTTGCCACACATACCGGCATGCCCACTGTGTTAGGGTGGTTGGGACACGAGCTTCAGTGGGGGCGCAGCATGGATCAGGAAATCGGTACGCGGTTGGATGATATTGCGCTTCTGTACACGACTTCATCGTGGGAGACAGCGCAGCAGATCATTCAACGGTACAAGATTCGGTATATACTGATTGGCAATCTGGAACGCAGTTCATTCACTGTGAATGAAGCAAAATTCCAACGTGCATTACAACCTGCTTTTCAACAAGGCAGTGTGGTGATTTACGAAGTCAACCCGCAAACGACCGTGGTACAGAAACAATAGTGAGAAGCGGATGAAGGTATGATGGAATCCAAGAAATTAACCGTCGAAGATGGATTGATCCTTACAGCGTTTGTGCTTGGATTGGCGTTTCGCCTGGCGAATCTGGGTGGAACAGCATTGTTGAGCCCCGAAGCCGATGAGGCTTTGAAGGCTCTGGCATTGGCGCAGGGTAAAGTGGAAAGCCTGGGGGCAGATCCTGGTTATATGATGGGAACCGGGCTGTTGTTTTATCTGTTCGGTGGGACTAATTTTTTAGCACGGTTCCTGCCCGCGTTGTTGGGCAGCTTGCTGATCCTCTCACCGTTGCTGGTTCGGAAATCTCTGGGGCGCATCCCTTCACTGCTGCTCATGTTCGGTCTGGCGATTGATCCGGGTTTGACGGCGGTTTCGCGAACGGCGGGAGCGGTGATGATGGCGCTCAGTTTGAGCATTCTGGCGCTGGGTTTCTGGCAGGCGCATAAACCAGCAGCAAGCGGGATTACACTCGGTCTGGCGCTGCTGTGCGGTTCTTCCTTCTGGGTGGGGGGATTTAGCTTTTTGCTGGCGGCTGTGATTTTCTGGCTGGTTCAGCCACGCAAGAGACACACCCAGGAAGATGACGAAGAATCAATTCAGGCGCCCACCGCGCTTTTGGAAGCATATACACCTGTCGAAATCCGTCGTTTTTTGATATTTGCTGCTGGAACTTTCCTGCTCGCAGGCAGCGGACTGCTGCTGGTGATGCGGGGATGGGGTGCTGCGATATCCGGTCTGATCAGTTTCTGGCAGGGTTGGGCGGCTGAAGAGACGGTGAGCGGCGGACGGCTGTTGGGAACATTGGTTTTGTATGAAATCTTCCCGCTCATTCTGGCAGGGGTTTCCCTCTTCAATGCAATACGGAAGCATAAACCGCTGCCAATTTTTCTGGGTGTGTGGTTCCTTGTCAGCACGCTGATGGTCTGGCTGTATCCAGCGCGAACTGTCAGCCTGCTGGTATGGAGCCTGGTCCCTCTGTGGGGGCTGGCTGTACATGCGCCGGCGAGATGGTTGGACGCAGGTGTATCCGACCGGAAGGCATTGGCAGCGCAAACCGCATTGATCTTCATTGTGATCCTTTACGCATGGCAGAATGTGTTGGGACTGGTGAATGTTGAAGAAGCATCTCAGCTCCAATTACGGTATCTGAGTCTGGGGGCAGCCCTGGCGCTGTTGGTACTGGCAACACTTCTGGTTGGATGGGGCTGGAAACCGCAGGTGGCACGGTTGGGGCTGGCTGCAGGCGGTTCACTGGCTTTGCTTTTGTATACCGTATCGGTACTGTTTGGCGCTGCGGGTCTGCGCGGCGAGGTAACGGCGGAACTCTGGCAGCCTGAAATTCGAGGTGAAAGCTGGACGCTGTTGGAGAAGACGGTCAGCGAGTTATCGCTCTGGAAACTGGGCGATTCGAACTCTCTGGCGCTGACCGTTGTGGGCAAATCGGATCCGGCAATGGTATGGCTTCTTCGCAACCATTTATACGTCACGTACACTGAGTCGCTGCCGCTGGATAATCAGGCGGCGATCATCATCACCAACGACCAGACGCGCGGGCAGTTGGAATCCGCATACCGCGGTCAGCGGTTTGTGGCGAGGGAATGGCTGGACAGGGGCAGTGTCCTTTCAGGGGATGTGCTGCCTTACGCTCTTTATCGACGGGCAACACTGCAACAGGAAGGTTTGATCCTGTGGGCACGGGCGGATATCTTTCCGAGCAGTCGTGTGACTGGAACAACACAAAATTAACGGGTGGGATGAATTTCCACACACCGGGGACAGATACAGAATGAAACCTGCAAGAATGATAGCAATTGACGGTCCTGCAGCATCGGGAAAATCCACCATTGCCCAGCGTGTGGCAAAACGGATGGGATTTTTGTTTTTTGACACGGGCGTGATGTACCGGGCAGTGACCTGGGCGGTTCTTACTTCAAACCTATCGGTCGATGATGAATCTGCGATCACCCGACTGTCAGAACAGGTTCAAATCGACGTGAATCCACCGAGCAAAGACGACGGCAGAGCATATGACGTACTGCTGAATGGTGACGACATCACCTGGGAAGTACGTCGACCGGAAGTGGATGAAAATGTTTCCAAGATCTCGGCATATCCGGGTGTGAGAAAAGCCATGACCGAACAGCAACGCCGAATTGGTTTGCGCGGCGATGTGGTGATGGTTGGGCGTGACATTGGCACCGTGGTTCTGCCCGAAGCAGATGTCAAGATTTATTTGATTGCCTCGGTGGAGGAAAGGGCGCGACGACGATATACTGAAATTGTCGGGCGAGGTGAAACTGCGGATTATGAGAGTATTCTGGAATCCATGCGCAAGAGAGATGCGATCGATTCTACCCGCGCTGTTGCCCCGCTTAAACCGGCTGATGATGCCGTGATTCTGGATTCAGACGGAATGACGATCGAAGAAGTTGTTCAAAAAGTGATGGATATCATCCTATGAGCAATTCCAATCACCTGACGCCACCAGGTACCCGGATGATCCGAAAAATCATGCGACCCGTCATACGCGGCATATTCCATCTGCTGGGGCATGTCGAAATTACTGGGAAAGAAAACGTCCCAACCGATGGCGCATATTTGATTTTATTCAATCATGTTTCCATCTTTGACCCACCTTTCGTGGCGGCGTTCTGGAAAGAACCGCCGGAAGCCCTGGGCGCTGAGGAAATCTGGCAGCGACCCGGGCAGAATATGCTTGCCATTCTGTACGGTGGAATTCCAATCCATCGCGCCGGGATCGACCGTGAAGCATTGCATCGCGTGATTGCCCATTTACGCTCTGGGCAGCCGGTGATGATCGCACCGGAAGGAACGCGTTCTCATGCGCCAGGGATGGGGGTTGGCAAACAGGGGGTTGTTTACATCATCGAAAAAGCAGGGGTTCCCATTGTGCCGGTGGGGGTTGCGGGCACAACCGATGATTTTGTGCAGAAATCGATCAAAGGGAAACATCCGGATTTGAAGATGGTAATTGGGGAGCCATTCTGGCTGCCAAAGTGGGAAGCGGAGGGAGTTGCTCCCAAATTCATTCGACAGTGGCAAATTGACCAGGTGATGCTGCGTATCGCCAATTTGCTGCCCGAAGAATATCGCGGTATTTATGCGGATGCGTCTGCATATACCCAACCGCGGCAGGAAGAGGTTTGAAGCGAACGACCAGTCGACACCCCTGATACAGACAGTGTCTTAAGGAATGAGTTATTAAAACGATCAGTTTCTCATCAGAAATGATCGGAAAATGACCGTAATGTACCAAGACGCGACAAAATGGAAGGCGCCTTTTCGGAGTAGTGCCCTTTCCAATTGGGCGCGTTTTTTCATGCTGCTGTATAATAAACACATTCTTGCAGCCAAAACCAGAGGGATTCATCGTTATGTGCGACACTTTCGTTGCTCTTGGCAATTCAAC
>JBDKTF010000563.1:0-2234 GCA_039680295.1 Anaerolineaceae bacterium | reverse complement strand
AGCCCGAACCACAAGGGGGGCAACGCTGCCCAGGATTTCCATTTCTTCATACGTGTACATTCAATCCAGTAGAAAAGAATCGCACAATTCTACCAGAATTCAATCCAATTCACGGACCTGTTTACTCATGAAACCAGTTGCAACCAATATGGTCATCAAGGCGCCTCCCCCCATGAAGGCGATAGCGGGTCCGAATGAATCCGTCACAATCCCGCCCAGGGAATATCCAACCGGGAGGAGGATGTAGGAACCCAGATAATCCACGCTGGTGACGCGCCCCAACAACTGCCGGGGAACCCTCTGCTGCAGGGTGTTCGTCCAGATAAGCCCCAGTGTGGTGCTGCCGAAACCTGCCAGCATTGCCATCAAAAGGACACCTGGAATGCCGATGGGAAGCCCCATGGCGACGATGAACAATCCAATCAGGGTCCATACGCTGTAGAGCGCCAGTCCGCGGCGGCGCAGGTGTTTAATTCTGCCCACCAGAATGGCAGAAAGCACCGCCCCGATGGAGGACGCCGAATAGAAATATCCCAACACGTTTACGTCTGCATGCAGATGATTTTTGATCAGGAAAGGCAGTCCCACTTCCATGGGCGCGGCGTATGCCATGTTGGTGAGACCCGCGATGAGAATGGTCAACCACAGCCAGGTGGATTCTTTGACCACTTTCAGTCCTTCGCCCAGATCGTGGATGACCGCTTTGGGGGCGATGCGTTCCGTTTTTTGTGCTTCGTTGATTGCCATGTGTTGAATGGGCAGCAGGCAGAGGACGGCGATGAAGAAAGAAAATGCGTCCAGCCCAAATGACAACGGCGCACCACCCAGCGACATGACCGTTGCGCCCAATGCCGGACCCACCACCCCGGCGAGCTGCCGCGCCAGCGTATTCAGTGAATTGGCACTGTTCAGATCTTCATTCGGAATCATATCGGGCATTACGGCGTTGAAGGCAGGGTAGAAGAAGGCATCGACCGTGCCCAGCACCAAACTGAAGATGTACACGTGCCAGATTTCAAGCACATTCAGGTAGGCGAGGATGGCTGCCAGGAGGATAATGATGCCGCGGATATAGTCGGAAAGCATCATCATGCGGATGCGTGGCAGACGATCCACCAACACCCCGCCGAACAGAATAAACGCCAGCATGGGAATGGTGGTGAGAGTATATACGGTTCCCATGGCAATTGCAGAACCCGTTTTCTGGAGCACCCACCAGGCTAACGCGACCTGAAAAATCTTGTCCCCCAGGATGGAAATGGTTTGCCCGCTCCAAAGCAGCGCATAAGGGCGGTAACGCAGGGCACGGACGAAGGTCAACACGCGTTCACTCCTTTGCGTAGGATAAATATGGATATATTGTATACCAATTTGGAAAAATGAATTTGGGATCAGGAGACCCATGCCTGAACCATGCTTCCTGATCCCTGTTGGAGCGGTTTAAGGCAGTACTTCAAACCATGGTTCGCATTGGTAGCGAATGGTGATTTCCTCTCCGGGGTGGATCTCCTTCAGCGCGACATACTGCATCATTCCCCGCTGAACGTCGCGAACGGTCCGGGCGTTAGGTGTTCGGCTGTAGTTGTAGAGTTCGCCTGTTCCCAACACAATGGCAGAGGCATTCTCAGACCAATTAAAATAATAATTTTTCAATTCCGTCTTTTCCAGCGATTCCCACTGCGGATCGGGCATGACAATGACCGGGCTTTCTTCAATCAGCTCGCCGGGGATAAAGACGCGGGCAGCAAATAAGCCGCGCCCTTTGCCGGGAATTTCACGAATGATCAATCCATTCTCTGTTGACATCTTATTTTTCCTGATTTTCACTCAATCTTAAAACATACATCATCAAATCATCGCCTGGCGCGTAAAAATCGCGAATGTGAGCGGCAAGATCAAAGTGGTGGCTTTCATAAAAGCGGCGGGCGGGCGTGTAATCGGTGCGTCCAGATGTTTCCACGATCAGCAGATAGCCACCCAATGCACTGACACCACGACAAACCCGCTCCAGGAGACGCGCGCCCACACCCTGACCCTGACAGCGCGGGTCTGCGGCGATCCAATACAGGTCGAAGGCGCCCTGCGTCAATGGACGGGGACCGTAGCAGGCAAACCCGGCGACCCCGTTTTCATCACGGCAGGTGATGAACCAATAACCGCTTGCCTCGGCGCCCTGGGTGAAGAAGTCGTTCAACAGTTCATCCACCGTGGCGATTTCCTGGGGGTCGAATACC
>JBDKTF010000600.1:0-2590 GCA_039680295.1 Anaerolineaceae bacterium | reverse complement strand
GACCCCCAGGTGGTATCCGTCTTTTCCAGAATCATTGAAAATTAAAATCAAACGCCCCTGAAGGTCAACCCTCAGGGGCGAATTGTTTATCGTCGCCGTAGAATATGCGTGATGATGTTCGACCCGCTGCCGCCAATATTTTGCGCCATGCCAACGCGGGCGCCATCGACCTGGGTCTCGCCGCATTCGCCCCGCAGCTGCTGCGCGACTTCCACAATCTGGTACATGCCCGTCGCCCCCACCGGATGTCCGCGCGCTTTCAATCCGCCGCGCGTGGCGATCGGAATACGTCCCCTGGGGGTGATCTCTCCATCCAGCGCCAACCGCGGACCCTGCCCGCGCGGCGCAAATCCGCACGCTTCCAGTGAAAGCGCCGCCATGATGGTAAACGCATCGTGCGCTTCAAATATATCGATATCTTCCGGTCCCACACCCGCCATATCGTACGCCATGCGCACCGATTTTTCCGCCGCGCGCAGCCACAGCGGATCTTTGCGGTTGTGCAGGGCGATGCTGTCGGTCGCCGCGCCTGAACCCGCCACAAGGATCGCCGGAACATCCGCGGGCAGATTCTCCGCCGGAACCAGCAGCGCCGCCGCCGCGCCGTCGCCCATGGGCGACGCATCCAGCAGATTGATCGGATCGGCGATCATCGGCGACCGGTCGTACGCCGCCTGACTGATGGGACTGCGAAAACGGGCATTGGGATTATGCGCCCCATTGGCGTGCGCGTTCACTGAAAACGCGCCGAAATCGGCGTGTTTCCAACCGTATTCGAACATGTAGCGGCGCATCAGCATGGCGTTCAATGCCACGAACGATACCCCCTGGTCGACTTCCCAATCCGCGTCCGCAGCGCTCGCCAGTTGTGAGGTGATCTCATTTCCCGGCGAATCGGTCATTTTTTCCACGCCCACCGCCACAGCGCTGTCCACTGCGCCGGATGCCACCGCCATCAGCGCAGTGCGGAAAGCGGCTGATCCAGAACTGCATGCCGCTTCAATCTTCATGGCTTCTGAATAACGCATGCCGACCCAATCGGCAATCATGGCTCCCAGATGCTGCTGGCTGTTGGCGGCGCCAGACATCATGTTCCCAACATAAATGGCATCCACCGCTTCGCGTTTTGCGTCTGCCAACGCAGCCAGCGTTGCTTCGCCCGCCAGCACCCGCAGCGATTGATCCCACTGTTCTTCAATTTTTGTCTGTCCAATTCCAAGGATGGCGACTTCGCGCATAACCGTTCCTTTCTGCTGACAACTATCCTTATTATAAACTCCCGGGCTGTCAGGAACTATCAGAATGGCTCAAGACATCACTCACAGATATAATAAAGCCATGTCCCTTCATCCTCGTCTGCTGATTTGTATGGTTCTTTTCGGCTTTTTACTGGCAGGCTGCGCGCCGGGTGCTTTGCCAGCGTCCGGATCGCCGGCAGGCAATTCCAGCCCCACCCCTTTCCAACCATTGAGCGCTGACACACCGGCGGTTCCCCCGGCAATATGGCTGGATCCTGCTGCCCCGCCTGCGCTGACCGCCGCCCTCCCTGCAGATTTGCCGCGCAGCGCCGACGCTGCCTCAGCCGCCTATCGTCTGCGCGCCCGCATCCCGCACACAGGGGAGTCAACCGCGAATGGCTCGATCTGGGTCTATGTTCTCGCAGCGCCCTTTCCCACCCCCGAAGACGGCATCACCGGCACTGAATTATCCGCTGCCTGGAAAGGCAGTCCTCCCGATGGCTGGCAGGGTGTGCCGTTCCTGCTCAGCGCAGAGACCCTGGCGGCACTGACAGTTCTTTGGGGAGAGCCCGCCGCAAATGCAGTTCGTGTGCTGCCCGTCGACCAGCTTCTCCAAACCGCGTGGGATGAACAGCACGCCTGGGCGTTGCTGCCCTTCGAGGCGCTGGAACCGCGCTGGAAGGTCCTCGCCATTGACGGCATCTCCCCCCTCCAGACCGATTTCGATTCATCCACTTACCCGTTGACCATCGAATTCGCGCTGGAAGGCGGCAGCCTGCCTGAAGGAACGCTCCCTGCCGCCAACCGTGATCCACAAAAAATGACCACGCTGTTGATGACCGGCGTCACCGGGTTGGGGCGCGCGGTTGGCGCCCGCATGGACGCCAACGGAGTGGATTACCCCGCCCGTGATATTGGCGGTTGGCTGCGCAGCGCGGATATTACCCACATCAGCAATGAGGTCTCATTCGCCACCGACTGTCCGCCCAGCGATCCCTACCAGACCAGTTTGCGCTTCTGCGCCCAACCGCGCTATTTTGACCTGCTCACCGGGCTCGGCGTGGACGTGGTGGAACTGACCGGCAATCACAACCTCGATTGGGGACCCGAAGCTGCCAGCTATTCGTTGCAGCTTTACCGCGAAGCAAACATCCCGGTCTTTGGCGGCGCCGCCGATCAGACGGCTGCCCGACAGCCTGCGCTCATCGAACATCACGGCAACCGATTGGCATTTCTGGGCTGCAACGCCGCCGGACCTGAAAACGCCTGGGCAACCGATGACACCCCCGGCGCTGCCCAATGCGGACCCTGGCTGGAAGATGCGGTGAACCAGTTAAAATCAGAGGGCTACC
>JBDKTF010000554.1:0-8911 GCA_039680295.1 Anaerolineaceae bacterium | reverse complement strand
TGATCCGGATATGCTCAGATAAACGGCTGCCGGAGAAACAATAACAAAAAAGCCCCTGAAAATCGGGGCTTTTTTTGTCCATCAATGGCTTTATTTCGGGATCGAAAGAGACGCCTCGAAACCGGGCGAACCGAGTATCACTTGAGCAGAACCAGCGAAGATTTCAACAGGCGCAGGTCGCGCTGGATCTGGGGATAATTGACAGGATCCTGGATCGGGCGTTCACCTTTTTATTCCTGAATCCCCTGGACTCTGCCGCGGCGGGTGGCGAAATAAAACATGCCGCTGATGCCTACCGTGACCAGCAGTGCGACCGTGTAGGTCAGTGCGATGCCCCCATGGGTCAACCAGGTTCCCACGATTAAAAAGAAGAAAGCGTACGATACCGAGCTGAGAACAATCCCCCGCAGCAATTTCGAGACGGCTGCCGCGCCCTGCTGGGAATGGGTGAAGGTGGCAAAGACGACGCCAAAAATGGGAAAGGTGGAGATCAACCCGCTCAACTGCGGACCGAGGGTGTTGGCAAAGGTTGTGAGCAGGATCACGAAACTGGTCGCCACGATGATGCGGGCGGGCAGGTCCCATCTGGGATGGGTGGAGGTGGTTGCAGAAAAGGATTGGCGCGGAATCAACCGCTCGACCAGCGCAATCACAAGCAGCAGGGCGACGAACGCGGGCAAAAGCCGCCAGGTGAAATGGTTCAGGAGATAGGTTGACAGCAGGAAAGCAGAGATGGCAGTCACAGCGCTGATCAGCCAGTTTCGTTTTTGCGCAGTGAGACTGTAAATCAGGCAAAAAACGCACATGGAGATTTGCCCCGCCAGATTGCCCGCCGCCGCTTTGGAAGCAAACCCCAATCCATATTGGTGAGCCAGAATAAAGGAGATGGGTCCGGTGGTTAAAGGCAGCCCCACCAGCAGACCGTTCACGGCTGGACCCCAGCGGCGTCCAGCGAGGGTGGCGGAACCAATGAAAAGCGGCGTGAGGAATAGTTTTAAAGCGAAAATCAGCACGGATCCAACCTGTTTCAACCCGGAGATGCTGCATTTATACCACAGGAACCGGAAGCGCCCTCCACGAATACGCGTGAAAGGCGCTTCATCCAGAACGAACACCTCGACTCAGCCGGACGCATCTTCCCGCGCCGCTTTGTGAAACCGCAGGGCAAGCAAGGGATAGGCGATCGAGGCTGCGATCAAACCGAGGATTGCCAGCGGAAGCAGCAGTGTCTGTCCAAAGGCGTAAGCCGTTCCAACCGCGACCCCAACGATACCGTTGATCAAAAAAACCGCCCGGATCCAACGCTCCGAACGGGTGCGGTTGAAAACCGGAGCAATGATGAGGGTCGCCAGACCGTAAAAGAGCGCCCAACCGAGCTGGAGCGTCGCCATTCCCGGCGATGAAACATTCGCTTCCACGAACTGACCCAGCCCTTCCAGATCACCGCCGCGGGTGATGATCTGATGCACCGAGGAAATCTGGATATAGTATCCCCAGGAAGACACCACAGCCATCATGACTGTGAACATCGAGGCAATGCGCGTCAGGATGCGCACCGCGGGATCGGCAATCTCGTGCAGAACCAGGAAGATCACCGGGATGAGAAGCCCTGCCAGAAATGCGCTGATCTGGACAATCAACCCGACCGTAAGGGAGAGCCGGTTGTCTGCGTAGTGTTGGGCGTAGGCGGTGATATTGCTCCATTCCTGTGCAGAAAGTTCAGCCGCCGACTGCTGCGAAAGCGCCGCCCCAACCAGAATGACCAACCCGATGATATAGACCAGGGAAACAACCGATTGAGCCGCGGCAGCCCAAAAACCAATGCGGACGGTCAGTCTGGACATGGGCAGATCTCCTTTCATCCCTTCCGATAGCACTCCGCCATGGATGTCTTGATAAAATTATCGACAATTGCTTGTGAAAAATGACCGTCGTTTTCGCGGATATCCAGCCGACAGCGCGGCAGCAGCTGCGCGGTGATTTCCGCCGCCGCAAACGGTACAGATTCGTCAGCTCTACTGTGCCGCAGGATCACCGGCGATTGGACATCCGACAGCTTGAACCCCCAATCCATGCACCGGATTCGCAGATCCTGGGCGACGCCAAAGCAGTTGTTCATCATCGAATCCTGGATGTCGTCATTTTCCAGGTCTTCCGGTGACAAAGAGGAAAAGAAAATCTGCCGGGCTAATGTTTGCATTTCGGTCTGGGCGGCATCTTTTTTGACGCCGTACGGCCAGAAGGAAAGGACTTTTTCGTCGTATAGGGCGGGGATTCCGCTCAAGATGAAAATATTGCGGGTTTTCTCCGGGCAGGCATAGCCGATCGCGTAAGCGTAAGGCGCGCCGGAAGAGATGCCGAAAATATCAAATTGCGAGAGGCGAAGTTCATCAATCAGAACCGATACGATCCTGCCCCATGCACCGATATTCTTCATTTCATACGGGGATGATTCGCCGTAGCCGGGACGGGCAATGCAGATCAAACGGGTTCCCATGTCCAGAAGCTGCTGGAAGATCGCGGCGCCTTTGATGCTGGCGATGATGCCATGCTGAATCAGGATGGGAAAACCGGTTGGGCTGCCGTATTCGGCGTAAGACAGAAGGTTGTCTTTTTCATACGCAATCTGCTGGAGTTTCATCGGTCTCCATCCTTCAGGGTAAACCCAGACAAGGGAACACAGTAATTATGTCATAAAAATCAAAAAACACCCTGCATGCATACGCATGAAAGGCGCTTCATTTATCGGGTGCGATATTTCCCATCCGGTTCGCAGGGCGGCGCGCTTCAAATGATTACCCAATCCAGGATCGATCGGCAGCGGCAAAAAATCCATCCATCATTGACCCCTGTTCCGGTTGGGGGTATAGTAGGGGGCGTGGGAACTAACTTGCTACAGATGGTAATCAACGAACGAAAATCAACCAGGGGGTTCATTTCGCGCGCCTGTAGCTCGTTTATCGAGTAAATTTCTGCGATTCAAAATCGTTACCGCGGCGCGTCAGCCGTGGTTTTTTATTTAATCTGGTGTACTGATGATGAAACAATATTCAAATAAAGAAGCATTCAATATTCTCTGGGCAGGGCAGTCCATTTCGCTGCTCGGCTCTGGATTGACGCGTTTTGCCTTGATGGTCTGGGCGTATCAAAACAACGGCTCTGTCATCCATATGGTTTTGTTGGGATTCTTTTCCTGCCTCACCTTTATGCTGTGCAGCCCCTTTGCCGGTGTGGTGACCGACCGCGTGAATCGCAAGTGGGTCATGTTCTTCGCGGATCTCTGTTCCGGGTTTGTGACGCTCAGCCTGCTGCTGCTCTCACTGCGCGGCGATTTGCAATTCTGGCAGCTTTATCTGGCGGAAGGTTTATCCGGCGCCTTCGAGGCGTTTCAATCTCCGGCTTTCTTTTCGTCGGTCAGCCTGCTGCTGCCCCAAGAGGAATATTCGCGTTCCAACGCATTGATCGGGTTGTCGAAATCGGTGGTGCAGGTCGCTGCGCCCGCGCTCGCCAGCGCGATCCTTACCTTCAGCGGGATCCACGTGGTGATGGGGATCGATCTGTTTACGCTGGCGCTGGGATTGGTGGCTGTGCTGCTGGTCAGCCTGCCCAGGGCAGCCGCCAGCGACGTGGGGGCAGCGGCTGCGGGCAACTTCTGGCATGAGTTCCGCTTCGGATTCCGTTGTATCTTTGCCGATCGGGGACTGAGAGCCATGCTGTTCATCTTCGCGGGGATCAACCTGTTCGCCGGTCTGACGTATATGTCCATCCTCCCGCCCATGATCCTGACACGCACGAACGGAGATAAGATCGCGTTGGGAACCGTGCAAACGGTGATGGGCATGGGCGGCATTCTGGGCGGACTGGTGCTGACGTTCTGGCGGTCACCCCGAAAGAAAGCCGCCCTGTTTGCCTGGTCCACGCTGCTCTCGTTTGGGGTGTGCGATTTTCTGACCGCCACCAGCCAGACGGTCTGGAGCTGGTCGATCGCGGGATTCCTTTCAGAATTTTCCATTCCGTTTATCGTCAGCCCGTATTACACCATCTGGCAGGAACGGGTTCCCGGAGATGTGCAGGGGCGGGTGTTTGCGGTGCGCGAAATGTTCCTCACCAGCCCCACCCCCCTGGGATACCTGCTCGGCGGGCTTCTGGCGGAGCAGGTGTTCGAACCCTTTTTCGCTCACCCAACGTTCCTCAGCCCGCTGGTCGGCTGGGGACCCGGAGCGGGAATGGCAGCCATGTTTTTGTTCACCGGGCTGTTGGGCGCACTGGATGGTCTCGCGGGCTTGCTTCACCCGGCGGTGCGCAGACTGGACGCCTGCGAATCAACCGCCCTGCCTCTTAGGGGAGAGGGATGATGTCGATCCCGGTCAGTTGATCCAACCCCAACCGGCGATTGATCCAGTCAATTTCATCATCAGCCGGGGTGATGAGCTGCCGTTCGGCGCGGTCCATCCGGACCGGCTGCATGGAAAGCGAAACGATTTTGCCCCGGCTGAACCGGATCGTGACCAACGCCGATCGTTGGGTGTCTGGGGTCATCCATTGGTCCGAGAGCAGATTTCCAAGGCTGTACATCACCAGCGTTTTTCGGCTGCCGTCGGATGATTGCATCCATTCGATGGGCTGAAGAACGTGCGGGTGATGTCCCCAGAGCACGTCCGCCCCGGCGTCAGCGATCGACTGCGCGAGTTCGCGCTGACGCCCGGCGGCGCCCGCCTGATATTCGTTCCCCCAATGCATGGATACGATCAGAATATCGCATTGGGGTCGAACGGCTTTAATTTGTTTCACGAGGGCATCCGCGTCCACGGTCTGGTTCACATCTTCGGCGGCGATCACCCCCACCCGCCCTGCGGACGTGTCGATCACCACCGGGCTTAAATCCGGTCCGACCGTGCGGATGGACGCCTCTTTCAGAATCGCCGCGGTATTGGCTCCGCCCGCATCTCCGCAGTCTCCCCGGTGGTTGTTCGCAATCGACACCAGGTCGATGCCCCCTGCTTTGAGAACCGGGGTCTGGTCTTCTGCGGCGCATAAATCGTATCCGACCGCCGCACCGGGACCTTTTTCGTCGGAGCGTTTTAAGGGGGATTCCAGGTTGGCGAAGAAAAGCCGTTCCGAACCCGACGCCGTGTCAGGTTTATCCGCCTGTGAAAAGGCTCCCCACGGATTCGCTACAAAGAGCGCTTCACCGTCTCTGGCAAGGAAGATATCGCCCCCAAAGGTGATCTCGAGAGTCTCGTGTTTTTGGCATCCCGGAAGCGCGAGGAGCGCCAGAATCAGCGCTCCCCGCACGAAAACCGCTTTGATTCTCACGGCACGATGAACGAAGCAGTCCAATCGGGCTGCGCCGGGGCGCTGCCCGATTCAAGCTGCTGACGCCAGGCTTCATCCGTCATGCGTCCGTCGGGCGCCACTGTAAACTCATAATAGGTATACACCACGCCGGTGGCGATTTGATAGGGCTGGTTCGGGGTGACCACGTAGATCAAGGTTGGATACCCGACCCCTTCTTCCAATACCCTGCCCATGCCGGTGGCGACATCCGCCACGACCGGCGATTTTTGATCTTCGAGGTAGTTGCGCCCGCCAGCCGTGGATTCAGAATCCGCGGATGCGACCGTGATGGCTTCGAGCCAGCCGCCGTAATACTGAATGCGCCAGTATTCATCCTCGCTGATCTCCGCGCCGTTCAACTCGCGCTGCGAAATATCCAGCATGAAGGTCAATTCGTCGATCAGGTTGTCCAGATTTCCCTGCGTGGTCGCGTCCAACAGACTGCGGCTCTCCAACCCCGAACGCGTCATGTTCGCCAGCGCCAGCAGTCTGGCGTAGGCTTCGGGGTTGGGTTCGATATATCCGTGAGGAACATTCCCGGCGGGTCCGCCGCCCATCTCAGCCATCACCTGTTTGGAATAGAGAATGGTGTCGTGTTTCAGTTCCGCCCAGGAGCTCAAGGCGGTTTGCAGGTCTTTCTGAACCCAGGCATCCGTCTGCATGAAGGCGGGGTATTCCTGCCCTTTTACCGCGAAGATCGGCTGCAGCGCGTACAACCAGGACCAGTACAGATTCTGCGTCCAGGAGTCTTCTCCCAACTTTGAAATTTCATCGGTGACTTTGGTCATCTGGGTGGAGTAGTTCTCATACTGCGTCTCTCCCATGCTGTCCAGAATCGACAGCGCCTTTTCGGAATCCTGCGCGGCGAAGAAATCCAGGGCTTTGGGGAGGTCGCGCGGGTGATCGATGGTGCCCACATTGCGCCACATCAACTTCCCGAAAACGTATTCGTCCAGTGTAAAGCGCTGTCCCATGAAGCGGAAGCCCTGCGTCACGTCATTGCGGTCCTGCCAGATGTAAACCCACATCGAATTGACCTGCGGCGGAGGGAGCTGCCGGGCGGCAGCGGTGAACTTCTGGAGCAGTGCTTCATCGGCAAATGCAGACGGTTCTGGATCGGCGCCATAAATGGTGTCGGACAGTTTGCCGTATTCGTAGATGCCCAGGTCATCCGCTTTGCCGACGATGAACACGGTTGGATCGTAAATCTTTTGCCAGAGCGTGAGCGCAGAATTGCCCTGCGAACTGGTCGCCGTGCGCAGCGCCTGCGTGAGCAGGAGCGCCCGCTGGGTCTCCATTGGGACCTTGAGCCGGAAGGTCAGCCGACCGTACCACATCATGGCTCTGAAATAGGCTTCCAGTTCAGGGCTGCGGGTGTAATGTCCGCGGGGAATGTACTGCGAATAATCTTCAATCAATTGGAGATCCGCAGCCTGTCCCTCGACCGCCCACAAAGGAGATGGATTGGTGCCCGAACCGGCGTTGATTAACGCCAGCTCGGCATCGACATAGGATTGGGCAGCGGGTTCGATCGAATCACCGGTGTTCAAAAGCTCGGCTGCGACGGCGAAGAAAGCCACATTACGTAGGGCGGCATCTTCCAGCGCGGTGCCCTTCACGGTCTGATACTGCGCCGCGGTCGCCGCGACCATGGTGGAGGTTAATTCCTTCAATGTGGAAATGAACGAATTCCGCTCGAGATCGCGCAGCATTTTGTCGAACACCAGATGGTAAACATGATAAATCGAATCGGTGGTTACAAAGATCGGTGAGGTCTCGTAACGCATCGATTCATACCCCTGATAAAACTCTGTGTAGAGGCGATTGGGATCGCTGACCGGAGGGGCGACCACAAACCCGTTCGTGGTGAGCGCCGTTTTTTGGGTTTCGGTGAGCGGATAATCTCCCAGGTTGCCGACCTGGGTCAGGTCGAGCGGCAGGGTATAGCCACCGCTGAACGACGCCGGCAGCGATACCGATTGGGGTTTGTAATTCGCGAATTTCACGCCGTAGACCTCATCCGCCGACAACGTGGGGGATGGAAGTTCATCCCCGCCTGTGCTGGTGGGTATTTGCGTATGGACCGTATTGGATTCAGCCGTTGGGCTCTGTTCAGCGGGCAGATTGCACGCAGAAATGACCAGGGTCACTGCGCTCAATATCGAAACAACCGCCATGATCGATCTTTTATTCATTCCATTTTCCTCCTACCGGGCAATAATCCGGTTTTGATTCGCACCACGAATGATCTGGATCTGCTGGTAATTCCCCTCATTTTTATCGATCAATACGAAGCCAAACCCCCTCCAGCGCCAGACGGTTAATCCGCCCCCGGATGATGGTGCGTCATAGGTTCCTTCCAGCGCTGCCAGCTCCTGCTGACCGTCGCCGTCCAGATCTGCCGCGTGCAATTGAGATACCGGGCGGATCAGCGCCGAGCCAGCCCATAATTCATCGAAGCCCTGCCGCGTCCATCCGATCAGAATCACATGACAGCTTAATCCGTTTTTGTCATGAAAATTCTTGATTCGCCCTCCCGAGGGGAGAAAACGGTCGACCGGCCAGGGCTGAAACGGTCGCCAGACGACCAGCGCCGCTTCTGGAATTCCGTCGCGATTCAGGTCGGTGATCTGCGCCTCTTTTACCTGCCAATCGGATGGGCTCTGCCAGAGCGTCTGGCTGCCGCAATCGGTGATCTTAAGCGTGCCCTCATTCCATGCCAGACATTCCTGCCTGCCGTCGCCATTCAAATCGGCGGACTGCGGGAGATTGATCGGCGCCGCGGATCGCATTGGTTCAACCCCATTCACTCTGACCAGTTTCTGATCCTGCAGGCTCCAAAAACTGATCCGGCTCGGAGAAACCAGACAGAACGCCAGAACGCTGAGAACGCACAGGCTGTACTTCACATGAATAGACGGAAATCGCATCTTGAAGGTTCCCAATACGATTGTACAGCGGTTGCCCCCCAAGACACCGGGCTAACCTACGACGTTTTCTGGGGCGCCCCGCAGATATTTTTCCAAATTTCCGACCGCAGTGTCCATCAATCGCTGGCGCGATTCTTTCGACGCCCAGGCGATATGCGGCGTGATGATGCAGTTTCTGGCGGACAATAACGGATTATCCGCCCGGATGGGTTCGGAAGATACCACATCCACCGCCGCATAGGATACCTTTCCGGATTCGAGCGCATCCCGCAGGTCGGGTTCGATCACCAACTGTCCGCGGGCGGTATTGATCAGAATGACTCCATCCTTCATCTTCGAGAGGGTGGATTGGTTGATCATCTCGGCTGTGGAAGGTAAAAGCGGGCAGTGCAGACTGATGACATCGCTTCGTTTGAACAACTCATCCAGGCTGACGTACGAGGCGAGCGCCGCCCCGTTTTCAGAGGGGTGTTCGTCGAACGCCAGAATTTCCATACCGAAGGCTCTGGCAATGGCTGCGGTCGCCTGACCGATCCTTCCAAAACCGATGATTCCCATGGTTTTCCCATGGAGTTCCATCAATGGAACATCCCAGAAACAAAAATCGGGGCTGGCGGTCCACCGCCCCTGATGGACGGCTTCAT
>JBDKTF010000417.1:0-3724 GCA_039680295.1 Anaerolineaceae bacterium | reverse complement strand
CCTGGCGTGATCGTATTTGGGGTTCGTGCGATCCAACGACGAAATTGGGGCTTTGTTCTTGGCATGATCTGGTGGCTGGGGTATGTGGGATTATACGCGGTCCGGCTGCCGGTAACCTACCAGCACGGACGGTATATGATGCCGCTGATGCCCATTTTCTTTGTGTGGGGGGCGGCAGGAACGATCACCTTCCTTCAGCCACGAGCCAGCGTCATGTTAAGACGGGTTTTATCCAGAGTATGGCAATTTTCCATCGCCGGGGTTCTCCTGGGGTTCTGGGTGATTGGCGGGATGCGCTATGCCGAAGATGTGGCAATCATCGAAAGCGAAATGGTGGATACGGCGCAGTGGGTGGCAAAAAATACGCCCACGAACACATTGGTCGCCGCACATGATATCGGCGCTTTGGGATATTACAGCGAGCGGCAGTTAATTGATCTGGCAGGATTGGTAACACCTGAAGTGATCCCGTTCCTTCGAGATGAAACTCGTCTCCAGTCCTATCTTGATGAACGCGGCGTGGATTTATTAATCGCCATGCCCGATTGGTATCCCCAATTGACAACCGTTGGGAAGAAGATTTACACCAGCCCATGGCAATTTTCCACGCAGGCGGGCGGTGAAAAGGTGGTAGTTTATGCATGGAAGGGACACCCATAAAATTCATGGGTTCGAAACGAATATGCTTTATTAAGGTTATGCTATACTTTAACGAATATGAATTTCACCGCGCGAGCCTACCTGGGATATGGCATCCCCGGTATCATTAAGGGATAATGGCGACCGCCCCAAGAGGAGTTCCATTTATGACACCGACATTTGGAAAAGACGATAACAGTCCCTGGGAAAGCTTTGAACAGGAATTACAGGCGGAATATGATCGCTCAGCGCAATCGCTGAAAGAGATTGGCATGATGTTGGATCAGAGTCAGGGGGAATTGACGAAACTGACTCAACGAAATACTTCCATCACCGTCCGGCTGCAGCAATTGCAGGCGCAGATCGATACGATGCCCGCTACAGATGTACGCTTTGCCTATGATGCAGCATTGGATGCACAGCAGCGTTTATTTGTTATGCGTGGGCAGATGGAAAAACTGCAAAGCGATCGCAATAATATACAGAAATATGCCGATCTGATCCAACGAACATTAAATATTGTTCGAGAAAACAAGACCACGGCTGCGGGAAAGGCGAATGCGCAAATTGCCACGCTGGAAATGATGATTAATGCTCAGGAAGCAGAACGCCAGCGCCTTTCACGCCAGATGCATGATGGACCTGCCCAGGCGTTAAGTAATTTCATCCTCCAGGCTGATATTGCCATGCGTTTGTTTGATGTGGATCCGCAACGGGCGCGCGATGAATTGAATAATTTGAAGACCTCGGCGATGTCCACCTTCCAGAACATTCGCAATTTCATTTTTGATTTACGCCCGATGATGTTGGATGATCTGGGCGTGGTGCCCACCATCCGACGCTTTGTGGATAATTTCAAGGAACAAACCGGATTGGACGTAAGCCTGGTTGTGACGGGTGTTGAACGGCGTCTGGAATCGTATATCGAAGTATTGATCTTCCGCTCGCTGCAAGAGATTATGTCCAACGTGGTGCGCCACAGTCAGGCGAGTCAGGTAAAAATACAGGTTCAGGTGGACGATGCCTCTGTGCGTGTCAGCGTTGAAGATAATGGCAAAGGCTTTGATGTTGGGCAGCTTCAGAATACACCGGGCGTGGGTCTCAAACTGATCCGCGAGCGCGTGGAGCTGATGGGCGGTACCTTCGATATTGACAGTGTGATCGGTCAGGGCGCGCATGTTATCTTCAAAGTACCCTGCATGAAAGCGTAAACGCCAAGGATTTTGATTTTCTTGGGTAATCCTTATCATCGGAGGAGAGTATTACCGTGATGACGAAACGACTTGGAATTTTGACTGGCGGCGGCGATGTTCCAGGCTTGAATCCGTGCATGAAAGCAGTGGTGATGAATGCTTTGGAACTGGGTTATGAAGTCTACGGCATTCGTCGGGGATGGGCAGGACTGCTAAATTACAATCTGGATGATCCCGCAACACATGCTCAATATATTACCCGCCTTGAACGGGATGATGTTCGCACGATCGATCGGAGCGGCGGCACTTTTCTGCATACTTCACGTACCAATCCACAGAAGGTGGCAGCGAATAAAGTGCCAGAATTCTTAAAAAATTCCAGTTACGGCAGGAAGATCGACGAAGCCGGAACCATGGATTATACCGATTATGTAAAAAAGGTATTGGCGGCGTTAGGAATTGATGTTATGGTCCCGATCGGCGGCGATGACACGCTGAGCTATGCGGTACGCTTACATAAAGAAGGGTTCCCGATTGTCGCTGTGCCCAAGACGATGGACAATGATGTATTTGGAACAGATTATTGCATCGGTTTCTCAACCGCGGTTACCCGCAGCGTGGAATTCATTACGAATATGCGGACTTCAGTGGGATCCCATGAACGAATCGGGATCGTCGAATTGTTTGGACGCAATTCGGGAGAAACCAGTCTGATCAGCGCGTACCTGGCTTATGTTGACCGGGCGATCATCCCTGAAGTTCCGTTTGACCTGGAACGTCTGGCAAACTTCCTGAGTAAAGATAAACGCGACAATCCTTCGAATTATGCCATCATGACCCTTTCCGAAGGTGCGGTTGTTGAAGGCGGAGACGTTTTTGAAACCGGGGAAGCTGATGCATACGGGCACCGAAAACTAGGTGGAATCGGGCAAATTGTCTCCGAGGGGATTAAACGCCTGACCGGGCAGGATATCATGTACCAGCAGGTGGCATACCTGATGCGATCCGGTGCGCCAGATTCATTGGACCGCATGGTGGCGATGTCTTACGGTAATCTGGCGATGCAGTTGATCCGTCGAAACGAAACCGGCAAGATGGTTGCACTGCATGGCGGAAAATACACGACCGTACCGGTTGAAATGATTATGACCGGAAAGAAACGAGTGGACGTGCCCAGTTTCTATGACATCGAAAAGTACCAACCGCGAATTCATGACTTCATGGGTGTTCCCATGTTCTTGAGCTGATTCTACAGGTTGAAAGAATAAAGATCACCGGGGACGAGAAACTCTCGTCCCCGATTTTTACCCAAGGAGGATAGGATGCCGGTCAGTGATCAGGGCGTCACCCATGATCGTTTTATGGTCATTCCGCGTACATTGATCTTCTTGACACGTGGGGATCAGGTACTTTTATTGAAAGGCTCACATCATAAGCGCTTATGGGCAAACCGTTATAACGGCGTTGGTGGGCACGTTGAAAACGGTGAAGATGTATTATCTGCCGCCCGTCGGGAATTGATGGAAGAAACGAATTTAGAGGTGGCAGATTTGCATCTGGTTGGTACGGTGATGGTCGATACCCAACAGCCGACAGGCATTGGCATTTTTGTTTTTCGGGGTGAATATAAGGGTGGAGAAATAAAATCTTCCAAAGAAGGAACATTGGAATGGATTGATGTAGAGTCTTTCCAGAATTTTCCACTGGTGGAAGATTTGCCCATGCTGCTGCCACGTGTATTGGCGTGGAAGGATGGCAATGCGCTTTTCTTTGCAAGGTCTTATTACGACGAAGGTGAAAAGCTGCGCGTTGTTTTTGCTTAACTGAGAGGTGCTTCGCTATTGGAACGGGGAAGCTGGATGGTCACCAGGGTACCTTCTCCGAGAGCGCTC
>JBDKTF010000488.1:0-2975 GCA_039680295.1 Anaerolineaceae bacterium | reverse complement strand
CATCGCCACCTGCACGTTTTGTACGCCTTCCACCATGGAGAGGGGTGAGGTGGGCAGCCCGGAAATCAACCGCACCCGGTTGTCCAGCTCTTCAATCAAAATGTTGCGCCCTTCCCAATGCCCATCGACGACGACGATATCATCGCCGCCCGCCTGCATGGAGCCGCGAATGGCTGCGTTGACATCATCGGTCATGATTTTGCGAAACCGCTCGTAATCGGATGTACCGGGCGTGACGTGATCTGATGCTACGACGCCCGAAATACCCTCCATATCCACTGCAATGAGAACTTTCATGCCACCCTTCCTGCGCTCTGTGATCAGTTCTGATTCAGGAGACGCCCCTGCATCGACCAGGGTCCGGTCCATGTAATCTGTACCGGCAGCACCTGTCCGCGCAGGCTGGTCTCAGATTCGACAAACACCAGCTTGTTGGTCGGCGTGCGACCTCGCCAGCGTCCTTTGACCTTGTCCTCGAACAGCACGTCCACGGTTTTGCCAAAATAACTGGCGTGAATTTCGGCGACAATGCCTTCCTGCAGTGTTTCCAGATCGCGGAAACGGCGCATTTTTTCTGCTGCGGGCACGTCGTCTTCCATTCGGCGCGCCGATACAGTGCCGGGGCGGGGAGAATACCGTGCCAGGTGCGCCACATCCAGCTTCAAATCTGCCAGCAGATCGTGCGTATGCTGGAACTGCTCGGCAGTTTCGCCGGGGAAGCCGACAATGATATCGGTGGCGATGGAGACCCCCGGAATGCGCGCCCGAATTTTTTCCACAAGACGACGGTAATCTTCCACCGTGTAGCCGCGCTTCATGTTCGCCAGAACCTCGTCGTCGCCCGCCTGAATGGGAACTTCGATGTGCGGGCAGACCTTGGGCAGCGCGACCACTGCATCCAGCAACTCGTCTGACATCCAGTTGGGATGCGACGTGAGGAAGCGGATCCGCTCCAATCCGTCGATTTCGCTCAATATGCGCAGCAGACCCGCCAATGTAGGTCCTTCGGGCAGGTCCAGTCCGTAACGGTCGACAATCTGACCGAGCAGAGTGATTTCGCGCACACCCTGATTGACCAGCGCATGGGCTTCATCCAGAATTTCGTGCAGCGGGCGGCTGTGTTCCACGCCGCGGCGGTAGGGGATGATGCAGTACGCGCAGGCATGAGAGCAGCCGTAGACGATGGGAATATACCCCGCCACGACCCGTCCGCGCTGACTGGACGGTAAAATCAAATCGCCGTCCATCACCGCGTTGCGTTCAGCAACCGCTGCCTGTTCGATTTCGCGGGTTTCGTTCTGGGTGAGATAACTCAACAAAGGACCGGGATCTGATGGCGGGGAGAATACGTCTACATAGGGGAAAGCTTTTTTGAGGCGGTCTCCATTCTTGATGCCCACCAGACAGCCCATCAGATTGATCACCAGATTGGGGTTCTTTTCTTTGAGCGGGCGCAGTGATGAGAGCCGTCCGTAGGCTTTGTCTTCTGCGCTCTGACGCACCACACAGGTGTTCAATACAATCACATCTGCCGATTCAGGCGCGCCGGCGTGCTGGTAGCCCAGATGCTCCAACGCCGATGCAACGCGCTGTGAATCTGCAACAGTCATCTGACAACCTTCAGTCCAAACGTAATACTTCATGCCCTCGATTATATCAGAACCGAAGGGCGCCGGGCAAAAGAGAAGGGTAAAGAAATGCTACAATTTCTGGTAAAATTGGTGCTATGCGTCACTCGAAAATATTAAAAATCGGTCTGATCCTGATCGGTTCAGTCCTCCTTGTTGTGTTGTTGTATCAGGTTCCGGCAGTGCATTCGCACTTGGCATGGCGCCTGGACCTGGCAGAGGTATACGCCCGCGGAATCATTTACCCCGCCAATGATATGCCCACTCCCATCCCGGTAACCCCTGATCCCTTGGGAACGGTTACCCCCACACCTGTGCAGCCTACGGCGACCCTCGCCGCAACACATGCGCCTACCGCAACGCCGGAACCCACACCCACACTGCCCCCGAACGTCAGTTTTCCATCCCCTGCCTATGAAAAGCAGGAGATGAATAATTGCGGTCCCGCCACGCTGACGATGTATCTGCGCATGTACAGTTGGAAAGGCACGCAGAAAGACATTGCAAGCCAGGTAAAACCCATCCCCGATGACCGCAATGTCAATGTGGATGAACTGGTCAACTATGTCAACACGAATGTGACCTACCTGCACATGATCTACCGCGTGGGTGGTACGGTGGACCTGCTGAAGCGTTTCCTGGCAAACGGTTTCCCGGTGATGATCGAGGAAAGCATGATGATGGATGAAACATACTGGCCCAACGATGACCGCTGGGCGGGTCACTACCTGCTGTTGACCGGGTACGATGACAGCAAGCAGTCTTTCATCAGCCAGGATGCATTCTACGGCAGCGACCGTGATATCTCGTATCAGCAGTTGAATCAAAACTGGCAGTCGTTCAACCGCGTTTATTTGCTGGTGTACGTTCCTGAGCAGGAAGATGCTGTAAAGAACATCATCGGCGCAGATTGGGACGAGGACACCAGCCGCCAGCATGCGCTGGATGCTGCCCAGGCGGAAACAAAATCTGATCCGAGCAATCCATTTGCCTGGTTCAACCTGGGCACCAATCAGGTTTATTTTGAGCGCTATGCCGAAGCTGCCCAGTCTTATGACAAGGCGCGTGAAAACGAAATGCCGCAGCGTATGCTGCGATACCAGTTTGGACCCTTCATTGCTTATTTCAACAGTGGGCGGTTGGACGACCTGCAAGCCATTGTAGAATATGCGCTCAAACGCACACCCAACTCTGAAGAAACGCTGCTCTGGCAGGGTTGGCTGCTCTACCGGAAGGGGGATACTGAAGGCGCGCGTGCGAGTTTCCAAAAAGCGCTGGAGGTGCACCCAGATTATCCTGATGCGCTCTACGCGATCAACTTCCTGAACGGCAATTGATCAACCGAAA
>JBDKTF010000470.1:0-13264 GCA_039680295.1 Anaerolineaceae bacterium | reverse complement strand
CCCAACGTCAGATACATGGCATGGGTATTCTCGCGGGGATAGGCTTCCAGCAGATGATCCACTGCATCGGCAAACTGCGGCGCGGTCACTTTCCCGTTGATGTAGCCCAGCAGTGAAGTGCGCAGGGGGTAATTCATCAATCCATCAAAATGAGTATCATTCGCCCACCGCGGATTGATATCCCAGATCTCGCCCAACAGATAAGCGTCCGGGTTGTCAGCACGCACAGTTTCGCGAAATTCCGCCCAGAAAGCATCGTCGTCGATCTCGTTGGGCACATCCAAACGCCAGCCATCGATCCCCCGGTCAATCCAATACCGCGCTACACCCAGCAGGTACCTGCGTACCGCCGGGTTGGCAGTGTTGAATTTCGGCAGGCTTTTAAACTTCCACCAGGCAGCGAAGTCGCGCGCATCTCCCTGTGAATAGGCGTCAATGGGATAGTTGTAAACCGTAAACCAATCCTTGTAGGGAGAATGTTCCTGATTTTCCAGCAAATCATTGAAGGCGAAGAAACCCCGCCCGCAGTGATTGAACACGCCGTCCAATACCACCCGTATTCCTATGTGGTGAGCGGCGTCGAGCAGTGTGTTGAAATCACGTTCATCGCCCAGTTTGGGATCGATGCGGTAGTAATCGCTGGTGTTATAACGGTGCGTGGATGCCGATTGGAAGATGGGATTCAAATAAATCGCATTGATCCCCAAATCCAAAAGATAATCCAAATGACCAATGATGCCGCGTAAATCTCCGCCGTGAAAGCCGGTGATCGAAGGCGGCGCATCCCAGGGTCGTACATTGGGTGGATTATTGCGCGGATCGCCGTCCGCGAACCGGTCTGGGAATATTTGATAAAAAACTGCGTCCTGAACCCAATAGGGAACCGTCATATTTCTGAACCCTGTTACTTCCTAGCCGCCGATCGAAACACCGATCAATCGTCCAATGCCGAACGTCAGCACGGCTGCCAGCAATCCAAACAGCACCTGCCGCAGTCCGGAAACAAATACATTTTTTCCGGTGAAAAGGGTAATCCCCGCGCCAAGAATAAAGAGACCCACCGCGCTGAACGCCATGCTCCAGAAAACTGCCGTCATGCCGTTGAAGAGCATGAACGGGAGAACCGGGATGATGGCGCCAATGGCAAACAGAAAGAAGGACGTCAACGCAGCTTCCCACGCGGAACCGCCCAGTTCTTCCGGGTTAATCCCCAGTTCTTCACGCGCCAGCGTATCCAACGAACTGGATTGATCCGCCATGATGCGCGCCGCCAGTGATTTCGCCTGTTCCGCCGGCAGCCCTTTCGCCTGGTAAATCAATGCCATTTCTTCCTGCTCTTCTTCGGGCGCTGCCAGAATTTCCTGATTTTCAATGTCCAGTTGGTGCTGGTATAGTTCGCGAGAACTTTGCACCGATAACCATTCACCCAACGCCATGGAGGCTGCGCCAGCCAGCAAACCTGCCAGACCCGTGATGAGAATGGATTTTTCCGCCAGTGCTGCGCCAGCCACGCCCATCACCAGGCTCAGGTTGGAAACCAGACCGTCATTGGCGCCCAGCACCGCCGCCCGTAAAGCGTTTCCTCCGCTGGCACGGTGCCTGCCTTCCAACTGTGCCAGCAGCCCGCCTTCCATACCGTTATGTGATTTTCCGGCAATGGTCAGCAGCACCCGCTCGTGCGAACTTTCTGCTGCCGGCAGATTGGTTCCAACGGTTTCAGGCTGCGCGATATAACTGGCGCTACCGCCCCTTTCCTTGCCGATCACGGTGGGCAGAACCGCCTGCGGACCGAATCGTTTCGCCACACCCATCAAAACCCGGGTACGCCATCCCGGTGTTTTCGGCGGCACCACGCCGCCTGCGGTTTTAATCTTTTCTTCCCAGAAATCAAGGTGTTGTTCCTCGATCTCCGCCATCGTCAGGTAGACTTTGCTCAATTGCGGTTGTTTTTCCACCGCCGACATGGTGCGATACAGAGCCGCGCTGTCCACTTCGTCCTGATAATTCTCGCTGTAACGATGAATGTCGTGTTGATCAGCCATCTAAACCTCCCTTTTGGATCGTGCTTCTTCGATGCGTTCTAACAAACGATCCGGCTGATGAGCAAAAAGCGCCGGATCTTCATCACCCCGAACCAGCGAGAGCAGTGTTTCGGTCAACACCTGGTTGACCGGTGTGGATACACCCGCCGCATTTCCCAGACGTGCCACCGCCCCATTGAGGTACGTTACTTCGCTCTGCTTGCGCCCAGCCATCAGATCCAGGTAAAACGAGGGCATTTTATCCCCGCGACCTTTTGTCACCGAACCGCGCATTGCCACGCCTGCCAGTTTTGCGGGCAGCCAGCTCGCTGCGGTTGCCATCAGTGTCACTGGCGTTCCCGGCAAATCGACGACCGGAATGTTCAATTTCGCCATCACCGCCAGCGTTTCACGCAGCTGGAGTACTTCCACCGCAGCCAGCCGCGAGTCGGCAAAGACCTCTCCCGGCGGCATTTGTAAAATCGCCGAAGTGGCGTTGCCCACCAGATTGGTGAGCATTTTGGACCACTTCATCGCATCCGCGCGCGGATACAGGCGCGCGTTCAATCCGGCTGCCGAAAATGCATCCACCAGAAAAGTTGAAAGGGGATGTCCGGCGGCTACACCCATGCCGCGCAAACGTTCCAACTGAATATCACCCAATCCGCGTCTCCCCACTGCACTGGTCACGGTTCCGGCAATGACCCCGCCTGTTCCCAACCCGGTGGACAATACAGCTTGATTTTCAACACCATTTTGCAAACAAACGACCGGGGGCATTTTTCCAACAAAAGGCTTCATCTCTTCGAGCGCGCTCGCCGTATCAAAGGATTTAACGGCGAAAACAGCGGCATCGTATGACCCCATCGAGAGCGCTTCGCCCAGCGAAGCTGCGACCGAAGGAGCTTCAACCGCTTTCTCTTCGTTGGCTATGCGCAGACGAAGCCCGCGTTCACGCAGCGCTGCCGCTGTGGCGTCTCGCTCCACAAAGGTCACCGGATTTCCCGCCAGCGCCAGGCTTCCACCGATGTAGGTACCGATGGCGCCCGCTCCAAAAATCAAAAATCGCATTTCTCGCATCGTATTCAACCTTCAAACGTCTCTTCAGGCGTTAATCCTTTCAGATGGGCATGATCATTCAGTCCCAGCACCAGCCAGACGTGTGTTTGTGGATAATAAATAAACCGCGCAAAACCAGTATTGTTCATAAAAAAGCGTGGACCCGTACCGTTGGCATGCGGCATCACGCCGACGATCGCGGCGATGGTCTGATTTAAAATGCCGCCGTGTGTGACCACCAGATATTTACCTGGCGAACGTCTCAACAGCTTTTGCAAAGCGCGCCCTGCCCGTAAATAGAGTTCCCAGTCGCCTTCACCCGTTACTGCCATGGGCGTGTAGGGATTGAAGAACTCCGGGCGCGGATACTGAAAATTCGCTTCACTGCGCGGCAATCCCTGCATCTTTCCGGCATTGCGTTCCATCCATTCCGGACAGATTTCCAGCGGAATCTCCAGACCATCCGCCAGAATTTGCGCGGTTTCGCGCGCCCGTTCCAGCGGGCTGGACAGGATTGCATCGAACCGAACGCTTTCCTCGCGCCAGCGCGCCAGTAAGCGCCGGGTTTCTTCTCGCCCCAGGTCGGTCAGCGGGAATTCCGCCTGTCCCTGCACGCGGCGGTCTGCATTCCCCAATGATTCTCCGTGCCGCACCAGGGTGATCTGAAAGTGTTCAGGCATGAATCAGGCTCCCATCTGGTTTTCGTTGAAGGCGCGATCAGGAACGCTGCGCGTCCCAATCGCGCGCGCCGCGCAAAAAGACCTCACCGGGCATGGGTTTCTTTCCCGCGGGCTGCACTTCATCAAGGACCAAAGCGCCATCTGCCGCGGCAATCGCAGGCAGGCTGCCCACGCGCAGCAAGGCGCCAGGAACTGCCGAAGCATGTTCCACATGCGCCCGGTGAACCTTTAAGATCTGTCCCTGCCAGGTGGTATATGCGCCCGGCCAGGGAGACATGGCGCGAACACGCCGCTCCAGGTCCACCGCGGGCTGACTGAAATCCAATTCTCCATCGCTTTTCTTCAGCATGGCAGCATATGTGGCTTCACCGGCGTTTTGCGGCTGCGGGATCAGATCTCCCGAGAGGATGTGAGGCAGGGTTTCCACCAGAAAGCTGCCGCCCAACGCTGCCAGCCGCGTGGTGAGGGTTTCTGCCGTATCGGTCGGCAAAATCGGTTCCGCCCGCTGCGCCAGAATGTCGCCCGTATCCACACCGGCATCCATGCGCATGATGGTGATCCCGGTCTGCGCATCTCCTGCCAGAATGGCTGCCTGGATGGGCGCTGCGCCGCGCCAGCGCGGCAGCAGCGAGGCATGCACATTGATGCAGCCAAACCGCGGCATCTCCAGAACCGCCGGGCGTAGAATCTGCCCGAACGCAGCCACCACGATCATATCCGGCTGCCAGGCTTCCAGTTGCGCCAAGGCTGCCGGTTCCTTCAGCCGCTGGGGTTGAATGACGGGGATTTTCAACTGTAAAGCCAGCTGCTTTACCGGCGGAGGGGTGAGCACCTGCCCCCTGCCCGCAGGTTTGTCGGGTTGGGTCACCACGCCTACCACCGGGGAATGATCCGCCAGCGCCTGCAGTGTTGGAACGGCAAAATCTGGCGATCCCATGAAAACGATTCGAATGGTCATAATTTGAATTTTAGCACATCTTTAATGCTTGATCTTTCTAAATATCTTCCTATAATGGAGGCATATTTAATTTGGGATATTTTCTTCCCCCAACTCATTTTCTACCCCAAGGAGAATTCATATGTCAGATCAACCTGTTGAACCCATGGATATCACCAGCGATGATAAACTTTGGGCAATGTTAGCGTACATTTTCTCGCCAATTATCCCGATCATCTTGTTGGTTTGGAATGAAAAGAAGGACCGCCCCTTTATTAAAGCGCATAACATCCAGGCATTGATTATGGGTATCGTCCTCTGGATCGTGGCTTCGGTTGTCGCCTCCTTCACCTGCGGTCTGGGCTTTTTCTTGTGGTTCGCCATGTTCTATTGGGCAATCAAAGCGTATCAGGGCAATTTGGTGAACATCCCTGTGATCACCGATTTCTGCAAAAAGCAGGGCTGGGCGTAGTCACAGATTTTACGTGCATCATGAATTGCGGGGTGGCGAAATTTGCCGCCCCGTTTTGTATTCAGAAGCGCAAATATCCCCTATAATCAAAGGGTAAGCTCGGTACTTCGAATAAAGGAGAATCTGATGAGCGAATTTTCAACCCCACCGTTGGAACCCGGCATCAAGCCCGGAAAGGTTCAGGCGGTCACCATTATGCTGCTGGCAAATGGAATCCTCAATATCCTTTACGCCCTGGGCGTTACAGGGAGTATCGTGTTGGGTACGCTGGGCATTGGTTTGATTTGCGCGCCACTCACCATCCTGCCCGGTGTTCTGGGTGTATTTGAGATCATTTACGCCACCAATCTGATGGCAATGCCGCCCAAAACAGTCAAGAACCTGCAAACCATCGCCATCCTCGAAATCGTCTGCGTGATCTCCGGGAATGCCATTTCGCTGGTAGTCGGCATCCTCAATCTTGTGTTTTACAATGATCCCGAAGTGCGCGGATACCTGACTTCACACCAGTTGATTTAATTTCCTTGGGTCAAAGATACCGATCCATACATAGAAACAATTTCACCGGATAATTGGGTGATGCATTCATCGCCCTCAAGAAAAGAACCGTCCAGCATACGCACCTGGACGGTTCTTTTTATAACCAGCCTTACAGATAATAATATTTGAAAAGCAGGAAAGCCATCATTCATTTTTGCGATGATCAAATATTTCTATGCAACAAACGTTGCAATTTATATGATTTGGTTTATAATAGATGTAACAAGCGTTTCAAACAAGATAAGAATGAATTGGATCTGAATTGCGGAAATATCCCATTCGTATTTGAAAATTTTGCATCCGGGATCTATCACCCGGTAACTGACTAAAATATCGCACAAGGTACAAAAAAATGATCAAAACCAGTGAAGAATTGGACAACCGAAAAATGAGTAAGTCGAACTGGCACACCGAAAGCCCCGAAGAAATCGCTGCACAATTATCCTGCAGTCTGGATCAGGGATTATCCAGTGAAGATGCCGAAAAGCGCCTGAATGAATTGGGGCAAAATACATTGACCGAGGAAAAGAAAGAAACTTTCTGGCACGAATTCATTGAAGAATTGCGTGAGCCGATGGTTTTAATGTTGATCGTCACCGGAATCTTATATGCCATCTGGGGTGAGCTTTCAGACGCGATCACCATTTTTGTGATCATCCTCACTTTGAATACCGTTGAAGTGGTTAATGAGCAGCGTTCCAAAAAAGCAATCGCCAGCCTGCGAAAATTGGCGGAGCCGAGCACGTCCGTTCTTCGAAATGGTCATTTCCAGGAAATTCCAGTTGATCAGGTCGTTCCGGGAGATTTGATCTTCCTTCAGGATGGTCACCGCGTTCCGGCAGATGCGCGATTGGTGGACGCCTACGGTCTTTCGGTGGACGAATCCGCTCTGACGGGTGAATCACTGCCGGTCGAGAAGAACGCCAGTAGATTGATGAACTCAGAAACATCACTGGCAGAACGATATAATATGGTCTTTTCATCCACGCTCATTACACGCGGCAAAGGGAAAGCCATTGTCGTTGCCACCGGGATGAACACTGAAATTGGGCAAATTGCCGGTATGGCGCGTCAGGTCAGAGAGCCAAGAACACCCCTCCAAAACATGATGGATGAATTGAGCAAGGTGCTGATCTGGTTTGCACTTGGGTTCAGCGTGTTGGTGCCATTGGTGGGCATTTTTCTGGCACACCAACCAGCCAAACAAATGCTGCTTACCGGGCTTTCACTGGCGTATGCCACGATTCCCGAAGAGCTGCCCATCATCATTACCATGGTCCTATCCCTGGGCGCGTTTCGACTTTCTAAAAAGCATGCAGTTGCCAAGCGATTAAAAGGAGTTGAATCATTGGGTTCGGTCACCGTCATCGCCACGGACAAAACCGGCACACTGACCGAGAACCGAATGGAGGTCGTCCGCTTTGAACCCGCAGAGGCAGAAAGTCATCTGCTCGAAATCGGCGTATTCTGCAATGATGCAACCCCCAACAACGAGAATGGTTTTTCAGGTGACGCGGTCGATGTGGCATTAATGCATGCCGCGCGAAAATTTGGCTTGGATATCAAAAACGAACGGCAAAGCCGCCCCATCCTCGACGAGTTTACCTTTGATAACGACCGCAAGCGCATGTCCACCCTATCGATGCGGGGTAATCAGGTTTGGGTGGCTGTCAAGGGAGCGCCCGAATCGATCCTGGCACAATGCAGTGTCTGGCAGCATCCAGATTCCCAAGAACCGATGAATGATGATACCCGCCGGTCGATCCTCGCTCAGGTCTCATTAATGGCGGGCGATGGTCTGCGTGTACTCGCATTTGCAGAACGATATCTGCCCGAACCAAATGTATCTCAAGATATCGCCGAAAGCGAACTGGCATTCATCGGTCTGATCGGGCTGCAGGACCCGCCGCGCCCTGAAGTTCGATCTGCTGTGGCAACCTGCCAGAATGCGGGCGTCCGTGTGATCATGATCACCGGCGATCATCCGCTTACAGCCAGCGCCATCGGAAAGCAGGTGGGTTTGAACGGGAAAGGCAGCGTGATCACCGGTCCCGAGTTGGATCAACTCACGAAAGAGGAATTCAATGAAGCCGTGAAAAACGCCTCCATCTTTGCACGCGCCACTCCAGAGCATAAGCTGCGCATCGTTCAGGCGCTGCAGGATCTGGGCGAACGCGTGGCGGTGACCGGCGATGGCGTCAACGACGCACCCGCCCTCTCTGCTGCGGATATCGGTGTTGCCATGGGAGAAACCGGGACGGACGTTGCCCGTGAAGCCGGAGACATCGTCTTGATGGACGACAACTTTACAACCATCGTCCATGCCATAGAAGAAGGTCGGTTGATCTACGAGAACTTGAAGAAAGGTGTGCGTTATTACTTATCGTGTAAATTAGCCCTGGTAATGATTAACCTGTTGCCCACGTTGTTACTGGTGCCTGTACCCTTTGTGCCGGTGCAAATCATCCTGATGGAACTCTTTATGGATCTGTTGGCGGCTGCCTCATTTTCAACCGAAGCCGCAGAATCGGATCTGCTGGACCAAAAACCGAGAGATCCAAAGGCAAAATTCATGGACAAACCCATGATTCGCAGCCTCCTCACTTCTTCATTTGGATTGTTTGCCGCTGTGACCGCAATCTATCTGATCACCTGGTACAGTACAAAAGATGCCGCAACCTCGCAGACAGTTGCCTTCTTTGGATGGTTGGTCGGTCATGTCCTGCTGGCTTTCAACATGCGTTCCGAACGCCAACCCATTTATCAAATGGGATTGGGCAGCAACCGCCTGATGCTCATCTGGGCAGGTGCAGTGGCAGTTTTTCTAATCGGCATTTCGACAATTCCCGGTGCGCAACAATTAATGAAAATTACCACCCTCGGCGCCTCACAGTGGGCAATGATTCTGGGTGCCACATTCATTGGAACTTTCTGGCTGGAACTCAAGAAATTGATCACGTATAAAAAGGGGAAAGGGAAAAACCGATCATGAATCAGGGAACTGTTGAACCCCCAAAAGCAACACCTGGCGGAAGAACATTCAAGTATGTTCAGGAGAATTGGAGCAATCTCGAAAAACCAGAACGTATCGGTCTTTCATTACTGATTGTTCTGCTGTCAAAAAAGAACCGGGTGGAGGATTCAATCAAGGATGCATTGATAGGCTTTTTTAAACAAATTCGATCATGACAACAATGAATACCTGATTCTTTTTGAGTCGGGAGCGATCATTTTATAGGATCAGGCGTCGCGTTCCACCCTTGACCCATCCGGCGTATCGATCACCTTCCATCCGAATGCAGTGATTTGATCTCGCGCAGCATCCGCGCTTTGCCAATCCTGTCGCTGCCGGGCTGTGCACCGCTGCGCCAGTAGTTCTTCCACTTCCGGGGGCGGATTTTCTGGGGGATGACCTTCCTGCGGCACCTCATGGATGAGGTCCATCGCCGCCGTTGAAATTCCATCCACCTCCCCCGGTAATTGATAGGCTCCCAATTTCGATAATTGAAAGCGCATTCCCCGGGTGTAGGTTTCTTCAATGCCCTGCTGAATCAGGTGAACACTTCCCCGACCGTGAATGGTTGCGACTCCGCCCGCGAAATCGACGATCAACGTGGTGTGTTCATCCAGCCCGATAAGAGATATTTCGGCGGGCAACTGTTGAGCGAGCAGATCAAACCGTTCCCTCCCCATAAAACATCGGCTGGTATCCAGTTCCTTGCCGCCTTCTGCATTATTCCAATGCGGAATCACGACCAGTTTCAAACCATAGGCTGAAAACAGATCCAGCCCCGGCTTCCAATGCGGATCTTCTCCCACCTTGTAGATCTCGTACACCGGCAGTGAATACGCGCCCACGGCAATCGTGGCAGCGCTTGCCAGCGCCAACGCCGCCCCCGACCGCTGCCGCGCCTGGATCACATCCCATGCCAGCGATCCTGCCAGTTGACGCACGGCATACGTCGGGCTGCCGGGTCCAAAGAAAATCAAATTGGATGATGCCAGCGGACGCAGCAGCTCGGGGTTATCGGGGCTGCTGGGGGTTCCCTTTCGGCGCGCCGGGATGACATGAATATCAGGATGATAATTCTGGAGCCGCACTTGCAGGTAATCCGCCACCCGTCCCGCCACACGATCTGAATTTAACTCAAAACCTGCCGGGGTTTCCAGCAGGCTGATGATCAAAGGCGCCGGCAAGCGCCGAGCCAGGCTCTCGAAGATCTTCCCCCCGTCAGATGTGGTTTCTCCTGATCCCATCAGAACAATCCATCCAGGTGTACCCATGCAAATGCTCCTTTGCCCTTTTCATTATACAATCAATCCTTAAACCTCGACCGAATTTATCTGATTTGATCGATTACTGGTAAAATTAGTTTCAATGGAAGATTGGAAGGAAACTTTTCAACGGGAAATGGACTCCGCCCGGCGCGCGCAGATGGAAGGAAACACAGGGCGCGCGCGGGTCTGTGCCCGACGCGCGGCTGGCGCCGCCGCTGGGGAAATCCTGCGCCTGATGCAATCCGATGACATTCCCGCCAGCGCGCTGGAACGCCTGCAAATATTGGAGAAATTTCCAAACCTTCCACAGGAGATTATGCAAACAGCACGGCAATTGCTGCTGCGCGTGGATACGCAATTTAACCTGCCAGAACAGGTGGACCTGTTCGCAGATGCGCAGAAACTGGCAGATTTCGCATCCGCCGAAACCTCAAGGAGATCGCTTCATGGGTGAAACGAACAACAGGCTGATTGTATACGGAACACTCTGGTGTGGTGGAACGCGCCGCACCCGAAAACTGCTGGATCAATATCAGATTCCCTACGAATGGATCGATATCGATAAAGATCGAGAAGGTGAAGCGTTTGTCATTTCTGTCAATCACGGATACCGCAGCGTACCCACCCTCGTATTCCCCGACGGCAGCCGGTTGACGGAACCCTCTGATACCCAATTGATGAATAAACTGGGATTATAAACCCACTGATCTCTGGAACTTATGCGGTTCTGCGGCGCTGCAGCCAGCGCAAACCCAACGCCAATCCCACCGCGCTCAGTGTCAACCCAAACGCCAGCCAGAGCACATTCGAGCTGGTTTCTTCATTTTCCATCCGCACCATATCTGCCGCCGTCAGCCTGCCGCGCAGGGTATCCGCGAAATCCTGATCCGGATGCACCGGCTGCAGCGACATCTGTAACTGCCGCTCAATGGACGTCAATGGATTGGTCGAAACCGGTTTGAATTGTCCGTGCGTGGTTGTCATTTTTCTTCATCCTCCTCAACCGGGTAAGCGACAATCCCTACAGTACCCGGGCCCAGATTCGCTGCCACCGAAATGGACAGCTCGGTTAAGATTAAATCCTGCACATTCAGCCGCTGCCGTATTTGCTGAAGGAGCGATTGCGCGGTTTCGGGGTCCTGCGCATGCACCACGGCGATATTCACCCGTCGATCGCCCACCCGTTGGCGCACCATTTCCATCACCCGCTCCAGCGAATGTTTGCGCGTGCGCACTTTATCTGCCATCACCATCAAACCATCACGCAGCACAACAATGGGCTTGATTTGAAGCATGGATGAGACCGCTGCCTGCAGAGCGTTGACCCGTCCACTCATGTGCGCAAAATCCAATGTATCCAGCGTGAAAACCACGGTCACACGCCGCCGAATGGCTTCCAGCCGTCGAACGATCTCCTGAATTCCAGCGCCATCCCGCTCCCGAAGCCTCGCTTCGCGGCACATATACGCCAGCACCGCCGATCCGCTGCCCGAATCGAAGGGATAAATCGTGTATTGTTCTGCCAGATCACGCGCCACTGACTGCACCACATTAAATGTGCCAGACATTTTGCTGGCGACATGAATGGAAAGAATGTGATCACCCTTTTCGGCAATGGCGTGATAAAAATCCACCAATTGCTGGGGAGAAGGCAGCGTGGTGCGCGGAATGATGCGGTGCTGATGGACCATGCGGTAAAATTGATCGATGCTCAAATCCACCCCTTGAAAAAACGTGCGCTCGCCGAACAAGATCCGCATGGGAAGGATATCGATTCCGAATGTCTTCTCCCACCCCACTGGCATATCGGCTGAACTATCCGTCACGATCCGCAGCATGGATCACGCTCCTGAATTATTTGGGCTTCTCCAGTTCATCGCGCAGCGCCAGAAGCGTGCGGTGATACAAACTCTTCACCGCGCCTTCGCTGCGCCGCATAATGACACCCACTTCCGCATTGGACAATCCTTCGACAAATTTCAAAATCAACAACTGCTGCCGTTCAGATGGCATCCGGCGGATGACCTTCAACAAGGCTTCCAATTCCTGATTTTGCATCATCTGCGTCTCGGGCATCTCGCTGCTGGGACGCGCTTCGACCGTTTCTTCCAACGAGACTTCCTGACGGCGGTTGCGGTCGCGGTGCCAGTTCGCCACCAGATTATGCGCGATGCGGTACAACCAGGCAGAAAACGGCACGCCCATGTTCTGATAGCGGTTGATATTACTGATGGCTCGTTGGAACACCCGCGCTGTTAGATCCTCGGCTTCGTGCGGATTCCCGGTACGATAATAGACATAGCTGTAAATGCGCGGTAGATAACGCTCATACAGCACGCCAAATGCTTCCGAGTCCCCTTGCTCTGCTCGGATCAATGCTTCATCATCAGACAGGTTTGCCATTGACATAGATTGCCCGGGGTGTACATCCATTAATAACCCCAATGTCTGTCAATCGTTTCTACCAGTATAGCACTTCTTTAAAACTAGTTCGCCGCCTTCGCAGCGGGTTTGCATCGCAAAATCAAAGCGATCGAGCTGAAGGCAAAACGGCAGGTCAGCCGTGGGATGGGCAGGGCTGTCGATTTGAAACAGGCGCCCGGCGGTGGACTGCCGAACCCGATCAAAATACGGCGCCGGGTCGGGAGATTCCCCCCGTAATCTTGCCGCCAGATAATCCGCGCAGGCGCGGTCTTCATCACCATCGCGATCTTCAAGATGCCCGGTAACCAGCATGGTGACCGTTTCCGGCTTGAGTTCGAGCAGACGTCGAACGGTGGCGCCCGCCACCACAAACGAAGCCGCCAGCGCCGCAGCCCCCGGCGGACAACGCAGCAAGCCCTGAACACCCGCTCCAGTACGCTGGTAAAGCGTTTTCCCATGCAAATCAACGTGCACGAAGGGTTGGGGAGAATTGCCGTAATCAAAGCCGGGGACGATGGCGCCGCCCACCTCACCCATCGCCAGGCTGCCGGGATGCGCCGCCCGACGCGCCAGCGTTTCCTCCGGAGTGCCGATGGGGATAATCCGTTCTGCACCGGCAGCGAATGCGTAAGCTGCCGTAGTGAAGGCGCGCAGCACATCAATCACCACAATCGTCCCAGAGAACTCGCTTTCAGTTGAAAGGGTTGTGTAATGAATTTCCATAACTCAAGATCCTTGTGTATTTGAAAAGCGCTGGAGAGTTGATCCCCAGCGCTTTTCGATCCGTTTCTTCTTGACTAAATGACAAACTTGCCGTTCTGATAGAGCAGCTCGTCATCCACTCGAATTTCTC
>JBDKTF010000497.1:0-8064 GCA_039680295.1 Anaerolineaceae bacterium | reverse complement strand
GGTGGGCGGGTAAACCGTCTGATCATGCGAATAACCGATGGGTTCCTTACTTTCCCTGCCATCGCAGGCGTGTGGTTGTTCACCGAGCTGATGATTCCGCCTGAAACCGGGATGGGCGCCACCCCATTGCAAAGCTGGATGGCTGATCTGGGTATCACCCCCCTTGCAGTGGCATTGGTGGTATTCTCATGGATGCCCTATGCTCGCTTGATCAATTCCGGCGTGACAGCACTGAAAGAAGTGGATTTTGTTCAGGCATCCTACGCCCTGGGCGGAAGCCGGTTGCGCACCATCTTCCGGCATCTGATTCCCAACACCATTTCCCCCGCCGTCGTTCTGGCTGCAAAAGATGTGGGTGGCATGGTCATCTGGCAGGCTACTTTTACCTTTATCGGCATCTCTTCTGAATCCGTTTGGGGGAACCTGTTGGCACAGGGACGAAACTGGATCATCGGCCCCGGCGGTAATTTATCCACCTACTGGTGGCTGTTTGTTCCACCCACGCTGGCGTTGATTCTGTTCGGCATTGGCTGGAATCTGCTCGGTGACGGGTTGGTGGATTGGCTCAATCCGCGCAGCAGCCAGACGCTCCAGTGCTGATCATCCGTGATCGGATACCCTTTTCTCCCATTCTGACCGTAATATCCCCATATAGATCAGGTCCCAAAACTGGTTGTCACGGCGGAGGAATTCCCGCTGCCGCCCTTCTTCAATGAAGCCCGCTTTTCGGTAGCAGGTGATTGCCCGTTCGTTGTATTCGAATACATTGAGGCTTACCCGGTGTAAATTGAGCGCTTCAAAGGCATACCGCAGCAGCACCCGCATAACATCTGTACCGTAGCCTCTATTCCAATATTCCCGCCGCCCAATGCCAATCCCCAGATAGCAATCCCGATTCGCCTGATTAGTCATTTCAAGATCGGCGTACCCGATTGTTATCGGATCGATCAATGTGCGAATGGCAAAATCAATTTCCCTGCCCGAAATTTCGCTCCGGTTAAAATCTTCTTCAATTCGCGATAACCGCCGGGGAATTTCAGGATCCGCTGCTTCGAGACGCCAATATTCCGTATCCTGTGACCATTCCACGAACAACGGAACGTCTTCCGCAACATTGATCGCGGTTAACTGCACCAGTTCACCTTGCAGGACGGGAGTGCTGCTCATACGATCTCTCCTTGGGGCTGCATTTGCCACCACTCTGCCGCCAACAACCCCATCAGCAATTCGTCCCAATATTTTCCTTCGCGGTACACTGCTTCTCTGCGGCGAACTTCTTCCTGAAATCCCACCTGCTTTAATCCGGTCAGAGCCCGCACCTGGTAGCTGACCAGTGGAATACTGATGCGGTTGAAATTCATTTCATCAAATCCATGCCGCAGCATCAATGCAAGCGCGTCTTTGCCAAAACCTTTACCGCGCTCCCGTGCATCACCGATCGCCATTCGAAACTGCATTGTCCTGCTTGACCAGAGAATATAATCCGTCCGGATCCAACCGACCAGCCGTCCATCATCCAGCGCATGAATAGCAAATTGATAGGCTGGAACATCTTCTTTTTCCATGTCTTCCAGACGTTTTTTTACCTGCGACACGGTCAAAGTGCGGTAGAGATCGTCATGCATCGCCAGCCAAAAATCCCAATCGGCGCACCAATCGGTGTAAACGGCGACATCCGTTCCAAAATCCGGCGGGGTCAGGAAGACCTTTTCTCCCCGGAGCAGCGATTTGAAAAGCCTGTTTCGTCCAGTTTGGGCAGCCATTCCAATATCATCTCCTCGGTTACTCGGTTTCCGGTTCCACCCATCCCCAGCGTTGAAAGTCCTCCAGCGACGACACCCCAACGCATACAATCGCGCAGTGATTTCCCCGCCAGCCAGGCTTTGATGAAGCCGGCGTTGAAACTATCTCCCGCCCCGGTGGTATCTACAGGGGTGAGCTGCAAGGCAGGGATGTGGATGATTTCACCATTTTCCACAGCATAAGCGCCGTTCGCTCCATCCTTGACCACCACCAACCGGCAGAGATCTGTCAATGCGCGCAAGGCGGTCATCAAATCCTTTTCGCCTGTAATCCAGCGAGCTTCACGCGCATTGGGTATGAACACATCCACCCGCTGAATCGCGCGCTTCACCGCCGGATTCTTCAAGGTTTCGGTTTCCCGCTCCCAGGCATTTCCATCCATCACCACCCGCAGCTTCCGCGCGGTGAGTATCACCGCGGCTGCATCAAACAACGGACCTGAAACCATGCCGGGCAGGTAAACCATCTTCGTATGTACACTCGTCAGCACTTTGGCAGCCGCAGGTACTTTGGGCGGTGGATCATAAAAAGCCATAAATGCGCGGTCGGCAGGATATGAAGCTGCCACCGTAATATTCCGTAAAGAACGGTTATGCATCACGAAATAAGGATCCGATAAACCCTCAGCGCGCGAACGTTCCAACACGAAACGGCTGAATTCATCGGTGCCAAAATCACTCGCCCATGCCACCCTCAAACCTAAACGATGCATGGCGACCACACTGTTATAGGTGGCGCCCGGCAGCATTTCAAAGTTCGATGCGACAATTTCTTTGCCCAAAACCGGCAGCGAGGGCAGCCCGGTAAAAATCAGGTCCAGGCAGTAATCCCCCGCCACAAGCACATCATATTCTTCCGTCACAATCACCTGCCCTCAGTGAAGATCCGGAAAGAGATTTCCGTGCTCGCGTCGGTACCCATCCAGAATGGCGCGGGCTTTAACGGCGTCTCCGATCAGGGGGTGCAAAATAAGCGCCTGCATGGCTTTGTCATAAGACCCTTCCATTGCCGCAGCGATGGTCAACCTTTCATAACTTTTCACCTGCTGCATCAATCCAAGACATACCTGCGGGATCTCTCCCACTGCCAGAGGGCGCACCAATCCTTTGGAAACAACTGCCGGAACCTCAACCACATCATCCGGCTGCATACCTGCAATTGCGCCCTGATTGAGGATGTTCAGCGTCATAATCCGTGTACCGCCGCCAACCAGCCCTTCAATCAAATCCAAAGCCACTCCGGCGTAACCGCCTGTGTCCATGGCGGCTTTGAACGCAGGATCCATCTCTGCATGTCCCTTGCCGGTTTCCTTCGCCATGTAAGATGCACCGCGCTCGGTCAAATAGGCATCGTGCGTTCGCACCATCTCCGCGACCTGACCTGCTGCTTTCAGTGTCTTCAATCGCTCGAACAGACGCACATTCAACGCGGCGATCTGTTCACCCCGGGTTTGCTCGCTGCGCAAGATGTTTTCCACCGCCTGGCTGCGGGCGTAATAATAGTACAGGTATTCGTTCGGTATCATCCCCAAAGATTGGATTAATCCCATATCGAAGGGCAAACCGGGCATACCGCCTATTCTTGTAAACATCTCCATTAATTCTGGCAGCCAGTTCTCGCCCTGAACCATCACACCGCGCACCCAGCCCAGGTGATTCAATCCAAAATAATCCAGTGTCACATCTTCAGGCGCCAACCGCAGGATGGCTGCCGCAATGCGTTGCATTCCTGACGGCGCATCACAGATCCCCACCGCGCGCTTCCAACCAGCGGCGCGCAGGGCAGCTTCTGCTAACATTCCGGCTGGGTTGGCAAAATTGATCAACCAGGCATTCGGACATACATCATGCATCAAATCCAGATAATCCATCAGCACCGGGATGGTGCGCATTCCCATTGCAAAGCCACCGGGTCCTGTTGTCTCCTGCCCCAAAACGCCAACACGTAAAGGCACGCGCTCATCCACAATGCGCGATTCGATTCCGCCCACCCGAAATGTGGTGATGACAAAATCCGCACCAGTCAGCGCTTCGCGGGCATCGGTCGTATGCGTCAGATGCAGGCTGGCAGATTTCTTTGCCAGTGCAGCTTCATTCAGTGTCTCGATCACTTCCAGACGATCTGCATCAATATCCATTAACGCCAGATCGGTCAGCCCCGTTTTCGCCTGGCGTTCTGCCATGGCTTCGATAATCAACGGCGTTCGAACACCCGCCGCGCCCAAAATCGCAATTTTCACCCGCTTTACTCCTTATTTATTTTTTTAACAGCTTTCTGCTGTACCAGTTTAGAGCTCATGTTCACACCCAAATAGTCGCGATCGCCGCCTAAAAGGGACGCGCACTGCAATCACCTGTGATCGGTTATCAGATCAAATTGAGTATAATCTGGTTTTCCACTGCGGGCAAATTGGGATTGGTTGTGAATCCTTGCTTATCCGTGCTGTTGGGTGTAAAAATGATTTGAGAAATTTCGCGCCTGAAAGGCACTCCCTTGAATAACAGTCGCTTCCCGGCTTTAGCTTATCGTAATTTTCGAATTTTTTGGATAGGTCAATTCATCAGCCTGATTGGAACGTGGATGCAGTCCACGGTACAGCCTTATCTGGCATATCGATTGACGGATCAACCCATCTATTTGGGATTGGTTGGATTTGCCGGCGCCCTGCCATCTCTGCTGCTCACCCTTCCTGTCGGGGTGATGGTGGAGCGGCTGGATAAACGCAAGACGGTGATTATTGCGCAATTCGTGATGATGGTGCAGGCATTTATCCTCGGCGTTCTGGCGCTTACCGGTCGGGTTACCATCTGGCATATTATTGGATTGGCTTTCATCATGGGAATCGCCAATTCTGTAGACATGGTCGCGCGCCAATCCATGCTGCGCGAATTAACGGATATTTCCGTTCTACCCAATGCCATTGCATTGAATTCCACGATCTTCAATGCCGCGCGTGTATTGGGTCCTACATTGAGCGCTCCTTTCCTCATTTACCTGGGAAATCATGGTGAAGGCTGGGCGTTTCTGGCAAATGCAGTCAGCTATCTGTTTGTGATCATCGGTTTGTTTATGATCAATACCCGCTCGGTGATCCCCCCGCGAGTGGAGGGGAACAGTCCATTGGATGATTTTCTGGAAGGGCAAAGATACATCCGATCCTCCAAGATTATCCCCCTGATCATCATTCTGGTGGCAATTCCAGGTATATTCGGTTTTCCTTTCTCACAACAAATTCCAGTCTTTGCCAAGGTGGGGCTGCACCAGGTGGGAGATACCGATGCAATCGTCGCCGCCCGCAACAGTTTGCTGATGACAGCGCAGGGTGTGGGGGCATTGTTCGCAGCCCTGGGTCTGGCAGTGTTCAGCACCTTTCGTAAAAAGGGTCGTCTGTTGGCTGCCGGGCAGATTGTATTTGCTGTGGCGCTTCTTCTCCTGGGTTTCACGAATAGCACCCCGCTGGCATCCGTATTTTTCATGATTGCCGGTTGGGGCATGGTCACACAACTGGCGTTGAACAATACGCTCGTCCAGCTCAATGCGCCAAATGAATTGCGTGGACGGGTTCTATCTACCTACATCTGGGCGATGAACGGCGTCGCGCCGTTTGGCAGTCTTCTCATTGGTTGGTTGACCCAGAATTGGGGCATTCAGGTGGCAGTCTTGATCGGCGGTGGTATCTGCCTGGTGGCATTCATCATCGGGCATGCGCTTCGCCCTGCCATTCGGGAGACAGTTTTATAAGGAGTGTACCCATGTCGGATGAGACGTCTCCACGCCGGATCGAACGCCTGCTCTCCTCGTGGCGCACCTCTCCAGAAATCGGCGGAAGTGTGGTGTGTTGGGAACGGGTTCCTGCCCACGCAGCTCGAACCGCAGACTATCCAGCAGCCCTGCATCCGGCGCTGAAATCCGCCCTGCAAAGTCTTGGAATCCCCAGCCTCTATACGCACCAGGCGCAAAGTTTTGAAGCAGCCTCCCGCGGAGACAATGTATCGGTCGTCACCGGCACTGCCAGCGGGAAAACTTTATGCTATAACCTGCCCGTGCTGGATGCGCTCCTGCGCAACCCGCATGCCCGCGCGCTGTACCTGTTTCCCACCAAAGCTCTGGCGCAGGATCAAAAAAGCGGTCTGGAACGTCTGGTTTCTGCATTGCAGAATACTTCTTCTGTCAGCGTACCTTCCACACTCTCACCGCAAATCTACGATGGCGATACCCCCAACCATTATCGCACCGCCATCCGCACCCAGGGGCGCATCATTCTCACCAATCCCGACATGCTCCATACCGGCATCCTGCCGCATCACACCTTATGGGAAAACTTCTTTCAGGGTCTTTCCTACGTGGTCATCGATGAGATGCACACCTATCGTGGCGTGTTCGGATCACATGTCGCCAATGTCATCCGCCGGCTCAAGCGGGTGGCGGCATTCTACGGTGCTTCTCCTCAGTTCTTGCTGACCTCCGCGACCATCGGCAACCCGGTGGAACTGGCGGAGGGTCTGGTGGAGGAACCTGTTATCCTGATCGACGATGATGGTTCAGCCCGTGGTGAAAAGCATTTTCTGATCTACAATCCGCCCATGGTCAACCCCGACCTGGGCATTCGCCGTTCTGCTATGTTGGAAAGCACGCGTCTTTCACAGGAGATGAAAGACCGCGGAATTCAGACGATTGTCTTTGCGCGTTCCCGACGCAGCGTTGAAATCATTCTCGCCTACCTGCGTCAAAATCACAACAACACACCTGCCGAAATCCGCGGATACCGCAGCGGATATCTGCCCGCCGAGCGGCGCGCCATCGAAGCCGGGTTGCGCTCGGGTGATGTGCGCGTGGTAGTCGCCACCAACGCGCTGGAACTGGGCATCGACATTGGGAATATGGAAGCCGCCGTTCTGGTGGGTTATCCCGGCAGTATCTCCGCCACATGGCAGCAGGCGGGACGCGCAGGGCGGAAAAATGCCGCCGCCCTCTCCGTGCTGATCACTTCCGCCAACGCACTGGACCAGTTCTTGAGCCGCCACCCCGAATATTTCTTCGACCGCACCCCCGAATCTGCATTGATCAATCCTGATAACCTCCTGATTTTGCTTCAGCATATCCGCTGCGCTGCCTTCGAGCTGCCGTTCCGCAAAGGGGAACGTTTCGGAAAACTTCCCCTGGATCAACTGGACGCTTTTCTGGAGGTGCTGGTTCAGGCAGGTATTCTTCACTATTCTGAGGATCGCTATTTCTGGATGGCAGACCAGTATCCTGCCAGTCAGGTTTCGCTGCGTTCAGCTTCTGCAGAGACAGTCTCATTGATGGTCGAATCAGAGCGCGGTTGGAACACGATCGGCATCGTGGATCGGGCATCCGCGCCGTGGATGGTTCATCCCCAGGCGGTCTATCTGCACGAAAGCCAGACTTATCTTGTCGATGATTTGAATCTGGAAGACGGCGTCGCGCGCATGCACCCCGCCGAGGTGGACTATTACACTGAAGCCCGCCAGCAGACGGTCATCACCTCGTTGGGCGAGCCGCGCACCATGCACGGACAGGGCTGCTCACGCAATTTCGGCGAAATTAAAGTCACCACACAGGTCATCGGTTATAAAACCATTCGCTGGTATACACACGAAGCCGGTCCGGGTGGGATGCTGGATTTGCCTCCCACCGACCTGCACACCACCGGCTACTGGATCGGATTGGAAGGCAGCACGGTTGATCAACTGCGCGCTGAAGGTCTGTGGCTGAATGACAAAAATGACTACGGTCCCAACTGGCAGAAACAGCGTGATCTTGCCCGCGCCCGCGATGGCTACACCTGTCAAAACTGCGGACTACGCGAAACCGACCGTCAGCACCATGTTCACCATAAAATCCCCTTCCGCAATTTCACTTCATGGGAGCAAGCCAATCAGCTCGATAATCTGATCACGCTCTGCCCCACCTGCCATAAACTGGCAGAGGCTCCCGTACGCCTGCGCAGCGGATTGGCAGGGGTGGGTTACGCCCTTGGTCAACTTGCTCCGCTGTTTTTAATGTGCGACCGTGAGGATCTCGGCGTTCATACCGATCCGCTCTCTCCACTGAATGCAGGACAACCCGCCATTGTGATCTACGATACCGCCCCCGCCGGGATCGGATTGAGCGCCCACCTTTTCAAGCTTCATGACGATCTGATCGCGCGCGCATGTGAATTGGTGGAATCTTGTGAATGTACCGACGGCTGCCCATCGTGTGTGGGACCCGGCGGCGAGGAAGGCTCTGGTGGCAAAG
>JBDKTF010000274.1:0-4411 GCA_039680295.1 Anaerolineaceae bacterium | reverse complement strand
CATACAGGGTGACCCCATAAAGCGATTGGGTGACCGAATCATGCAGGTCGCGCGCCAGACGGTGGCGTTCTTCTGCCACGGCGGTTTCTTGCATCCGGTCCAACATGCGTGCGTGGTCGATCGCCAGGGCTGCCTGGTCAGCAAACAGGATGAGAATGCGTTGATCATCCTGTGTGAAGCCGCCTTTTTTCCCCATCCGGCAAAGCACGCCGAGCAGTTCGCCTTTGATATTTAACGGGACCGCCAGAAGTGCATTGGGGGTGGGTTGGTCATCGACAGGTCTGAGATTATTGATCAGAACTGGCTGTTTGGTTTGCAGCGCACGCCTCAATTGGTTTGTGGGGAGATTGATCGTATCTAGATCGCTGTATGTAAGCCCGGATTGGAAAACAACTTCCAGCGAGTCGGGCTCTTCGCCCGAAAGCGCTACGCCGCAGCCTTCAGCGCCGGTCAATTCCTGCGCTTTATCGCAGACGATTTCAAACACATCATTCAGGTCGCGTTTTTCCAGCAGTGCCAGAGAAATCTGGTGCATGGATTGGCTTTCGCTTAATCGCGCACGGGTTTCTTCGTACAAACGGGAGTTTTCGATTGCCAGGGCAACCGCGTTGGCGATACCAAATGCCAGTTGGATATCTCCGGGATCGATGGGATTGGTTTGCTTCAGGGTAGCAAAGGCAATCCCCAGAATGTGTTTTCCCAACCCGATTGGCAGGACCATCAGCGTATGTTCCTGCGCCAACAGGGGCGTCTCAGGACGGATGCGTGGATCGGCGGGCGCATTGTAACAGATCACCGGCTTTTGGCGCTGCATCACCTGATAGGCCAGTGGATCCTGGGAAGGGGTGAGGGAGACGCTCATGAACACATCTTTTGTTTCACTGGTCAACAAATTGGCGCAGACATAGGGTTGGAAAGTATCATGCCCATCTATTGCCAGATAGATGTAGCAGTTGGCGGCGCCTAATGCGCGGGTCAACGCATGCGCTACTCCGGTCATCACCTGCGGCAATTCGAGCGTGCTGGCTGCATTTTGAATGGATTCCAGCATCATGGAAGTGCGGCGTTGTTGTTTCCGCATGGAGGAAAAGAATTCTGTATTGTAGAACTCAGAAAAACGTCCCACCATGTGGCGTAAAATCCCATCCAGATTCGCGATGGCGTCTTGCTTTGCCCTGGAGCCAGGCGGATAGGCTTTCCATAGAATTGGCAGGGCTGCTTCTTTGGCGATCAGGATGCCCTGCATCATATCGGGCAGGCTGAACCCCATCTTGAAACGTTCCTGGCTGAGCGTGCTTAGAAACGCATCCAATTCTTCCTGCTGTTCGTTTTCCAGGTATTGGATGATGGCGTTAAGGTTGGAGCGCAGCCATTGAGACAGGGTTTCCTGGGAAATCTCGCTGTAATAGGTATTGGACTGCTCGTGCAGCATGATGCACCAGATGGTGATAATATCGTCCTGGTGCTCTTTTAAGATATCAAGTAATGAAGGGGAATTTTTTGAACTCATCTATACAGGTCTTTCGAGATGGTTCATTCTATCAGAACTTTCTTCATGACACAACTGAATATCAAATATCCCAGTCGTCACCCTGATCGAGAACCTCGATGAGTGCACTCACCACCACCGGATCGAATAGAATGCCAGCCTTAGAACGCAGATAGGCGATCGCATGAGATGGATCCTGCGCTGTCTGGGTGGATTTGGGGGTGATAAGCGCGGTATATACATCCACTGCCGCAAAAATCCGTGCAGCTAACGGGATTTGTTCATTCTTGAGCCCGCGTGGATAACCGCTGCCATCCCATCGTTCGTGATGGCAGTAGGGAATATCCACGGCGGAACGCAGATAGTTGATGGGTGATAGAAGCTGGTAGGCGTATAAGGGATGGTGGTGCATTTCTTCGATTTCATGCACGGTAAGGGGTTCTGTTTTCCGCAGGATATGATCTGGAACACTCATCTTGCCGATATCGTGCAATAGAGCGCCGCGGCGAATATTGACCAGATCAGAATCGGAAACGCTCATGGCACGCGCAACCCGCATTGTAAGGTTTACCATACGTTCGGTGTGATTTTCCACTTCTCTGGCGCGCATATCCAGTGAACGAATCCAGACTGAAAGGGTTTCATCGTATGCGTATGCGAGCTCATTGTGCGATTTCTGAAGATTTTCAAACAGGTCGGCGTTATTGATGGCAATGGCGGTTTGCAGCGCCAGGGCATCGAGAAAGCTCAGCCATTCCGCATCGGGTTCCAACATGGAGCGGTGATAGATATCCAGCACGCCGTTCACCTGTCCCTTGGCGATAAGCGGAACGGCATAATAGCTGACAAAGCCTTCATCCGCGAGAACGTCGGTGCGGGTGCGGTGGGCATCGTCCAACTTGATTTGTGGAATACAAACGATACGGCGGTCCAACGCGGCGCGCCCGGCGTAACTTTCTCCCAGATGGAGATGGGTGCGGGTGACGGCATCGGTGCGAAAACCGCGCCCGGCAACGTAATCGAGCATGCGGGTATAGGGGTTTAAGAGCAGCACATCGGCGGCGTCCACATTGAGCTGGGTTGTGACCTGGGTAAGGAGGATGCCCAGCGTAAGATTGAGGTCCAGACTGGAACTGATCGCCATATCAATGGTGCGCAGCGAAGAAAGACGGCGCATGCGCAGCAGGGTTTGCTCGGAGAGCATCTCTCGATTGATTTCGCTGGCGGTGATATCACTGATGGCGATCAACATACGCCGGTCGGCTTCTTCAAAGGGGATTTGCCCGCCTGCCCACAAAGCGCCGATGACCTGCTCGTTGACAATGAGCGGTGCGCACACCAATGACTGATTTGCGCCGATGAGATCGGGGCGCGAGGGAGACGAATTGGCGTAAATGTCGTTCGAAAAATAGAGCTGCCCGGAGCGTTGTACAAATTCCACCACCGGATCGCCCATGGGGATATGCTCCTGAGTCCAGCGCGCCCAATCTCCCCTTCCCATGCTGACCACCATGCCACCGCGTTTCTCGTCCATCATGCTCAGAGCTGCCCCCTGAGCGCCGAGCAGCGTGATGAGTTGGTCGAGCACTACGGCAGTGGTTTCGGTGCGGGTTTGCGCGTGCCGCAGCGCGGAAACGACCGCCACAACTGCTTCCAATTCGCGTTGGCGTTGGATTTCTGCGGTAATGTCTTTGCAGATCAGAGCGTAGTTGATGATATCTCCATCGTCATCCCGCACAGGATATGCCAGCAAGTCCAGTTCAAAACGAGTTCCATTCTTTTGCTGGGCGGGGTGCCTGTCGCGCCAGGTTCCGCCGCGTATCAGCGGCAGGCGCATTTCTGCAGAGAGCGAAGATGAGGTTATTCGATCCAGGGTTGTGTAAAGGTCTTTTCCCACCAGATCGGCAAGGGTATAACCGCTCATGCGCTCAAAACATGGATTCGCGTAAATCATTTCGCCGCTGACGGCAGCCAGGATAACGCCTTCATTCGCCTGATTCATTACTGTGGCAAGGCGTGTGACCTCTGTCTCTGCCTGCTTGCGTGAAATTGCCAGGGCAATGTTTTCGCTAACCAGTGAAAGTGTCTCCACATCTTTAATGGTATAGGTGGTGGCGTTGTGATAATCCTGCAAAACGATGACGCCAATGATTTTCGTGGGCGTGCGCAGCGGAACGCCCAACCAGATGGGGCTGAGTGTGCCCACCACATCTACAATATGCTCTGAAGTGAGTTGTTCCTGAAGCTGTTCGTCGATCAGACAGGGAATGCCGGCTCGGCGCACATAATCGGTGAGGCTGTTGCGCATTTGTTGCGGCGTAAAACTATCCACCGGATCATATTCATCGATGGCATAGGGAAAGGTGTAAAGTTCGGTGCGTTCATCATACAGCGCTACGAAAAAGTTGGTCACATTCATCAATCTGCCCAACTCCTGGTGAATGGTAACCAGCAGTGACTCCAGATCGGCGCTGGTATTGGATGCCAGCGAGATATTATAAATGACCGATTGGATGGTTTCTGCCCACTTATTCTCGGTGATGTCGGTAATGAAGCCTTCAAGCGAGAGGAAATGCCCCTCTTCATCAAAAATGCCCCTGCCGTGTTCATCGACCCATTTTTCAGCGCCCTGCGCGGTACGGATGCGGTACACACACTGGTAGGGTTTGGACTGCCGAACAGCTTTTTCTTGCGCCGCCAGAACATTACGACGGTCTGCCGGATGGATCAGGCTGGCGTAGGAAAGAGAATGGTTTTGCACCAGATCGACTGGCGCGTAGCCGGTTAATTCCAGCGCGCCTTCACTGGCAAATTCCATTGTAAACGTTTCATCGTTGCGCAGGCTGAACACCATCCCGGGCAGGTTGCTCATCAAAGCTGCCACGACCCGTTCATTCTTTTCCAATGCCAATTGCGCCTGCC
>JBDKTF010000420.1:0-4079 GCA_039680295.1 Anaerolineaceae bacterium | reverse complement strand
CCTATCTGGCGGAACTGGCGTGGCGGCGCTGGCAGTCAGGTGAAACGGATGACCCCGTCAGCCTGGCGCCGGTGTATCTGCACGTGGCGGATCCCATTCCGGGGTAAAGATGGATACCGGTTCGACTGCCATCACCTTCCGACCGATGCGGTTGGAGGATGTGACGCAGGTTCACACCGTCGATGTGCTGTCTTTTGCACTGCCGTGGTCAGAACGCTCCTTCCGTTTTGAGCTGAACGAGAATCCCAACTCGCTGGTGTGGGTGGCAGAAGCGATGGACGAAGACGGGGCTTCCCGCGTGGTGGGCATGATCGTGGTGTGGATCATTGTGGATGAAGCGCACGTCGGCACCATCGCCGTGCATCCAGACTACCGGCGTTTGCACATTGGTCAAAAATTGCTGGCGCAAAGTCTGCTGGAAGCCATGAAACGCGGTGCGGTGCAGTCGCTGTTGGAAGTTCGGCGCGGAAACCTGGGAGCGCAGGCGATGTACCTGCGCTTTGGATATGAAGTGGTAGGCGAGCGCCCGCATTATTACCAGGATAATAAAGAAGACGCCCTGCTGATGACCCTCTCCCCGCTCGATGAGGCGAAACTGCGGGCGTTTCTTGGTTCATAAACCGGTTTGATTGAGGTGTAAAGATGCTTCCAGAGGAAAACCTCCAGCAAGTGGCTCAGGAAGTTCGTGATTGTACACGCTGTGTATTGCATCATTCACGGCGGCGTTCGGTTCCCGGTGAGGGACCGGTAAACGCAGAGATCATGTTGATTGGCGAAGGTCCGGGCTATTATGAAAATGAGCAGGGACGTCCGTTTGTGGGCGCTTCGGGCAAGTTTCTGGAGGAACTGCTGGGCAGCATTGGCTTGAAGCGGGAGGATGTGTTCATCTGCAACGTGGTAAAATGTCGCCCGCCCGACAATCGCGACCCGCTGCCCGAGGAAATTCTGGCGTGCAAGGGATACCTGGACCGGCAGATCGAAATCATTCACCCGCGCGTGGTGGTGACGCTGGGACGTTTTTCAATGGCGCACTTTTTGCCCATGGCGCGCATCAGCTCTGTCCACGGGCAGGCGTTCCCGGTGGATGGTAAACTGGTGGTGCCCATGTACCATCCCGCCGCCGCGTTGCACCAACCGGCGCTGCGCACCACCATTGTGCGCGATTTTTCTCATCTGCCCGAATTTATCGCGAAGATGAAGCAGGAAGATGAAAAGAAAAACACACCTCCACCGCCGGTCAAGAATGACCCGCAGCAGTTGAGCCTGTTTTAATAGAATCGTTTAACCCCCCATTGGTGGGGATTAACCTAATCATTCGAGGAACTATGACGCAAGACAGTCAATCAAAATTGATGGAGCAGTTAAAGAATCACACCGCCCGTGTTGTGGTGGTGGGTTTGGGTTATGTCGGTTTGCCGCTGGCGACCGTTTTTGCTGAAGCCGGTTATTACGTCACCGGAATTGATATGGTGCAGGATAAGGTGGATCGCATCAACCGCGGCGAAAGCTACATTCAGGATGTGCCTACCGAACTGGTGGAAAAACTGGTAAAAAGCGGGCATTTGCGCGCCACCAGCGACCCCGCCGTGATTGCCCAGGCGGACGCCGTTTCCATTTGCGTGCCCACCCCGCTGCGCAAAACGGGCGACCCCGACCTGTCGTTCATCGTCTCTGCCAGCGACATGGTTGCTGAGTACGTACATTCCGGCATGGTGGTGGTGCTCGAATCCAGCACCTACCCCGGCACCACGCGCGAGATGGTGATGCCGCGCCTGACCGAGAAAAGCGGTTTGAAAACGGGCGAGGATATCTTTATTGCGTTCTCCCCCGAACGTGTGGATCCCGGACGCGAAGACTGGACGACCTATAACACCCCCAAGGTGGTGGGCGGCATTACACCGGCATGCTGCGACGTGGCGTCGGCGTGGTACAGCGAAGCGCTGCAGACGGTGGTGCGCGTTTCTTCTGCTGAAGTGGCTGAAATGGCAAAGCTGCTGGAAAACACCTTCCGCATGATCAATATCGGCATGGTCAACGAGCTGGCGATCATGTGCGATCGACTGGGTGTGGACGTGTGGGAAGTGATCGACGCCGCTGCCACCAAACCATTCGGTTTCATGAAATTCACCCCCGGACCCGGTCTGGGCGGGCACTGCATCCCGATCGATCCGCTGTATCTCTCCTGGAAACTCAAATCGCTGAATTACAATGCCCGTTTTATCGATCTGGCGTCCGAAATCAACACCAACATGCCGCGCTTTGTGCTTGGCAAGGTGCAGGATGCGCTCAACGATTACGGCAAAGCACTCAAGCGCAGCCGCGTACTGGTGCTGGGCGCCGCATATAAACCCGATATCGACGACCTGCGCGAATCCCCGGCGCTGGATGTGATCGGTCTGCTGCGTCAGAAGGGAGCGGACGTGAAATATCACGATCCGTACATTCCCCATATCGCACACGACGGCTGGAGACTGGATTCAGTGGCGGATCTGATGCAGGAAGTACGCGCCGCCGATTGCGTGGTGATCGTGACCAACCACAAAAAGTATGACTACCCGGCGCTGCTTGACGCAGCCTGCCTGATCGTCGACACCCGCAACGCATTGGGCGACGCCGGTCGCGACAATCCGAAGGTGGTGAGGCTCTAATGGCAAATTACCTGGTTACCGGCGCAGCAGGGTTTATCGGCGCTCGGGTCACCGAAATGCTGGCGGAAGCAGGGCACACCGTGGTGGGCGTGGACAATATGAATACCGCCTACGATGTACGCATGAAGGAATACCGCCTGGGAAGGCTACAAAGCCTTCCCAGTTTCACTTTCCACCAGATGGACATCTCCAACCGTGCGGATGTGGATGCTCTGGAACAGTCGGCGGGCAAACTGGATGCCGTCATCAACCTGGCGGCGCGCGCCGGTGTGCGCGCCAGCGTGGAAAACCCCTGGGTGTTCGTGGAGACCAACACCATCGGCACGTTGAATCTGCTGGAACTCTGCCGCCGGGGTGGGATTCCCAAATTCATTCTGGCGTCCACCTCCAGCCTGTACGGCGACCGCAACCCCATGCCCTTTCACGAAGACGCCAATACCGATTATCCCCTCCAACCCTATGCCGCCAGCAAAAAAGGCGCCGAAACCATGGCGTATTCGTACCACTATCTGCACGGCATCGACGTCACCGTATTTCGCTATTTCACCGTTTACGGACCGGCGGGACGACCGGATATGTCCATGTTTCGCTTCGCGCAGTGGATCGCTGAAGACCGCCCGGTGCACGTGAACGGCGACGGCAGGCAGTCGCGCGGATTTACCTATGTGGATGACATTGCCCGCGGCACCATTCAGGGATTGAAACCGCTGGGATATGAGATCATCAATCTGGGCGGGCACGAGGTGGTGGATATTCTGGAGCTGATCCACATGCTGGAAGCGCGCATCGGCAAGCAAGCGCAGATCGAATTTCATCCCTTCCATCCGGCGGATGCGCTGGCGAACCTGGCATGCGTGGATAAAGCCCGCAATCTGCTGGGCTGGCAGCCGCAAGTGGAACTCGCGGACGGCGTGACGCGCCTGGTGGATTGGTATATGCAGCACCGCGAACTGGCAAGTCAGATTATCACCGTATGAAGTCACTTCCCCAGACCCTGCGCGCCTGGGCGCAGGATCACCTGCTGCGCCGGGTCGCACGCAATTCCAGTTACCTGTTCATCAGCAATGTGATCAGCGCCGTTTTGAGCATTGTGACGGCGAACCTGCTGGGCGTGGAAAGTTTTGGCGTGCTGGCGCTGGTGATGGGGTTCGTGACCAATATCAACCGTTTGTTCTCCTTCCGCATGGGCGATCTGGTGGTGCGCTATCTGGGCGAATACACCACGCGCAATGAATACGCGCGCGCGGGGGCGTTGGTCAAGGCGGCAGGATTGGCTGAAGCCGCCACCTCGCTGATCGCTTTTCTCGGCATGGTGCTGCTGGCGCCGATTGGCGCGCAGTTCTTTGTCAAAGACATTTCAGCCACCCACCTGATTCTGGTCTACGGCGTTTCCATCCTCGGGTCGCTGGTGGCGGAAACTTCCGCCGGCGT
>JBDKTF010000050.1:0-2412 GCA_039680295.1 Anaerolineaceae bacterium | reverse complement strand
CAGCGCATACATGCGCACATCCTGGGCATGATAGATTTGCAGTGGTGAAACCGCCGCCAGCGCCGCTGCCCATAGTGCGGCATTCTTTCCAAAAAGCTCCGTTGCAAACAGATACACCAGACCAATGGTCATCAGGCTCAGGAAAACATTCAACAGCCGGATGAAGCCAATCGAACCAGAAAACATCATCCAGAAATGCAGCAAGAAATAATAGAGCGGCGGCATGGTATCTGCTGCTGTGCCGCTGACGATTTCTGGCAATGACGTCCGCGATAGGAAGATGCTGAATGCATCATCATAGATGAGACCCCGGCGTGTGATTGCGATGAGACGTAAAATCAACGCGCCTGCGAGAATGATCCAGATCGTCCATCTGGACAGACGATCTGGTCTACCAGTTTCTTTTTGAGATAGCCCCACAGATCCCCCCTTTTGATTTATCGTCCCAGTTTTTCTTGCTGTTTCAATTGATCCACCCAGGTAGTGGTTGGATGAACCATCCACCAGCGCACCCAGTAGAGTCCAAACCAAAGGACCAGCGGCAGGGGAAGAAACATCAATGAAGATTGCTGCGGTTGCGGTCCGGGTTCGAGCGTCAACAGGAAGATCAACCACAAACCTATCAATAACAAAACCAGACTGCCAATATTGACCCACCTGCCAGTACGTCCCCAACGCTCTTCAAGACCAGCCAAAACCAAAATCAGCGGCAGGAAAAGGACAACGAAGTTGCCCGGATCTGTCTGAATTCCAATCCATTGGCTCGCGAGAAGGGATAGACTTACCACCCACAAAAAGCCACGGAAATCATATTTTTTTGAGGCACGCCATTCAAAATATAAGAGCAGGCACAACAAAGCTGTCAGAACCCATCCAATGCGCGGACCCATTGCAGGCAGCACTTCGGCTAATGCCGCTCCCGGTGTTCCAGGCGGATTGTACGAAGGATAGCGGATGATCTCCGCCAGATTCTGGACAATCCAGGTCGGGCGGATTAATGTAGCGCCCACAAACAGCACCAAAACCGTCCCCACAAGCCATCCAACCAGTTTATAGCGCTTCTTCATCAACCCCCAGATCAGAATGAACGCCAGAACCACCAGTACCACCTGCGGTTTGATGGTGGTCAGTGCCATTAAGAAGCCAGCCAGTTCATCTCTTCCAGATTGCAGCGCCAGAAGCCCGCCGTAAAGCAATGTCGCCACCAGGATCACCGCGTTACCGTTGATCAGTGCGCGTAAACCGTGATACCAGAAAACCCCAAAAAGAAGCAGCGCCACGGTCAGACCCAACCCCGGTTTGTACTGTGTCAGGCGCATACTGAAGAAAGTCATTAATAACAAACAGATCTCCAAAACTGTCATCCAGACCGCCCGAGCCATATTGAAATCCGCGATCAAGGCAAAGGGGGTAAATATGAGCATCGAGTAAAAAGGATAAGCTACCCGAAGCTCATGTTCGCCCGGTTCCGCCGGACGCCCATATGCCATGGTCTGGATCTTGATCGCGGTTGCGTCGCTGTATGGGCTGACCCCTTCCGTCAGGTAGTTTCGAGTACCCATCCAGTGCACCAAAAAATCGTTTCCCCCCGGATTTTCTGTTGCATAGTTATAATTTGCCCAGGTTAATAATCCTGCGACCCCTAACAACCCCAGGATCAGCAGAATTAATGTAGGTGGTGTCAAACGGTTGGTCTTGAGAATCGTATTCATTGGGCTGCCTTGTGTCGAGAAAAGATGATTTGAATTATAATTCAATCCATGAAGAAGCTAAAATTATCCCTGGCTCAATTCTGCATCCAGCCTGGTGATGTGGAAGAAAATCTGGCGATCATCGCTGATTATGCGATGCGCGCCGCCGATGACGGCAGTCAAATTCTCTTGCTGCCTGAACTCTGCACCACGGGTTATGTTCTTGAAGAAGCCCAGAATAATTCTGCGCTGTCTTCGGTTGAGATCACTTCTGCCTTACAAAATATAGCACAGAAGAGATCTCTGGGTATCGGCGGTTCGTGGCTGACAAAAATGGATGGCATGCTTGCAAACACCTACCATCTCATCGGTCCCAATGGTGATATTCTGGCACAGTACAATAAGATCCATCCTTTCCGACCGTTTAATGAGCACCTCTGGTTAAAATCGGGTACCCAACCAGTAATTGCTGATACACCCTGGGGGCGAATTGGTTGTGCGATCTGCTACGACCTGCGTTTCCCTGAGCTTTTTCGTGCCTATGCGCAAGAAGACGTTCAGCTCATTCTCCTCGGCGCAGAATGGGCGCTGACCCGGATTGGCAATTGGGATATTTTGCTCCGCGCTCGCGCCATCGAAAATCAATTCTTCATTGCTGCTGTAAATACCGCCGGACCAATTCAGAATGAAACTTTTGGTGGGCATTCATCCATCATCGCGC
>JBDKTF010000224.1:0-1638 GCA_039680295.1 Anaerolineaceae bacterium | reverse complement strand
GTGTGCCCAACGCCACTTCATCCGCCAGATATCGCTGAACGTAGGTCTGGTCACGCCGGATCGCCCACAGGATGAAGAGCAGCATGAAAAACCAGCCGGTCCAATCGACGGCGGTCGTGGCAAACATTCCGATGCCGCCGGTCAGGATTTCCGCCAGGGTGTTGTGCAGTGAATGTGCTGCCATGGCAAGTGATAATCCCAGCACGGCGAACAAAAATCCTTTGAAACGGTCGCGCCGCAGCCGGGCGGATGCCAGACCGATGCCGGTAAACGCCGTATAGAAGGGATGCTGCCAACCGACCAGAATGACGCGCACAAAAACCAAATTGAACAAGCCCGCGTAGCCGCCCTGCTGGAAACCATAATGGTAGATGTAAAACGTATTTTCCGTCGCGGCGAAACCCAACGCAGTAACGGCAGCATAAATGATCCCATCGAGGATGGAATCAAATTCGCGGTGGTAGAAGATGAAGACCATCAGCACCGCAAAGCCTTTCAGGCTTTCCTCCACCAATGGCGCGATGACCGACCCGGTGGCGACGCTGCTGGCGGCTTCGGAACCGGTCGCCATAAAGATACCCGCGTTGAAGAGGGTGTTGAGGAAAAACGCGCCCCCCGCAGCCACCAGCGCCCCCCATCCGAAAACGACCACCAGAAGTTTTACCGGTTCTTTTTCAAACCGGTCGATCTGGTAGATCAGAAAGGCAAATAACAACATGGGCACGACGCCGAAGAAGAGAGAAAGAAGGAAACCCATGCCTATCTCCTGACGATCAGATGATGAGCGCCGTGCGCACCACGCGCGCTGCGGTCAAAGAAAATCCCAGCACCTCCAGGACTTCATCGGCGCGCCCGGTGGCGGCTTCACGCGCGGACAGACGCATCCACACCAGCGGACGCTTTGCGGAGGTGGATGCACGAATTTCGAGCGCTTCCACCAGCGGACGCAGATCGTAGGTTTTTCCACGGCGTTCGCGCGGCAGGGTCTCTGCGTTCAACAGGGCGCGCACGCGCTCCGCCAGCTCATCAGTGTCGATTGGCTCCAATAAAATCGCCTCGTATTCGGCAGCGGTGATCTGGGTTTGCAGCGCAGGGTCTTTGAAGGGCACCTCATCGAGAGTGAGGATTTCAATGCCGGGCGGGACCGCCTGACGCAGAATGTTTTCAATCTCCTGGGTGGGCAGGGCGGATTCCAGCCACAGATCGAGCAGTTCACACCGGCTGGTCAATCCAAGCGGAAGGGCAGAGGCGAGGTGCATGCGCACCTGGGGGTGGAAACCCTGGCTGTAAGCCACCGGCAGGCGGCTGCGGCGCAGTGCGCGTTCCCACACCCGCTGCAGGTCGAGATTGCCGGTATAGCGCAGCGGCTCGGTCTTGGCATAGCGGATGCGCACCCGCTGCACGGCGGAAGGCGGGGTGGGGGTAGGAGTAGCAGGAACAGGGGCGGCTGCTTCGCTCATGCGCTCACCTCCACCGCGGACTGCCGGGGTTTGACTTCGGGGCATTTCCAGGCGTCGCCGGGGTGTAGCAGGCGCTGCTCGTTGAAGCTGGGCAGAATGCCACAGGCGTAGCATTGATCGCGGCAGTCGCCGCGAATTTTGCCTTCCAGGCTCCAGTTGTATTCTTCCTGAAGATAGG
>JBDKTF010000251.1:0-8615 GCA_039680295.1 Anaerolineaceae bacterium | reverse complement strand
CTTATAAAAGCCATGCGCCGTACCAATTGCAACTGCCAGAAAATCCACACCGGCGAGTGCCTGAAACTCAATGGCTTCAGCAGGCGTGGTGTAAATCGCCTGATCACGCTTGATGACGATCTCCTCTTCTGCTCCGGCGAGAACCCCGATCTCCCCTTCCACCGACACGCCGTACCGGTGCGCCAGATCCACCACCTGACGCGTCTGGGCAAGGTTTCCTTCGTACGGCAGGCGAGAAGCGTCGATCATCACCGAGGAATATCCCGCCGTGATACAGGCCTGGATTAAATCCAGGTCTGTACCATGGTCGAGATGCAAACCAATCGGAACCCGGCTGTGATCGGCAAGGGTTTTTGTCATGGCTACCAGCCGCTCGGCGCCAAAGCGCCGGACAGTTCCGCTCGAAGTCTGAAGGATTACCGGTGCCTGATTCATTTCTGCCGCACGAATGACCGCTTCAAGGGTCAGATCATCCACGATATTGAACGCACCCACACAATACCCATCCAGACGAGCCGTATTCAAGAACTGAGCCGTGTTTTCCAGTGACATAGACACCTTCCAACGAGGAACTTATCCTGATACCGGGATATACCACATGCAGAACCAGATCTGACGATTATTAAGCCTGAGCCTTGGCTTCCACCACATTCTTGCGAGATTTCATCGCTGCGCTGATGGCGTAGAAGACCACTGCAATCACCACAACCGCGACCGCCGAGCCAATGCCAGAGATCTCAAAGAGACCCACTGCTTTGAAGATCGCCATAATGATGAAGGTTGTGAAGAGGGAAGCCGACGGGGGATCAATATGGCTGTCACCATGCGCCAGGAAGAGCTGTCCGTAAAAATCACCGATAAAGGCAGACATGACGGCGAATGCGACGCCCCACCACATGTCACCACCGGCGACCGCAATCGCCTGTTCAGCGGAGAGCGCAATGTGATGCCACACCGGAACTTTGACATTGAACTGCAAGAACACCAGACCTACGGTCGCCACGCCGAACCACAGCCCAGCCATGGCAGGGCTCTGCACGGTCGTCCAGGCGACCACCAGACCAAAACCCAAGCCCACGGTGAGGAGCTGGAGGGGTGAATTCTGCCAGGGCAGCCAGGCAGCCACATCACTGGCGAGCCAGCGGTTATCACCGGCGCGAACCTTGCCAAAGACACCGGTCTTGCCGAACACCAGACGGGCAATAATGGCGTTGATCACGATCGACAGAGCAATCGCATTGGTGAATGGCAGGCTGCCAATCATCGGCAGGAGGGAAATGAGCCACTGCAACACATAACCCAGCACCCCGAAGAGACCGCCGACCAACAGAACGTCGGGAGAATTGAGTCCCATGAGCGCAGAGCCAATGTCGCGTCCACTACCAAGCTTGCCCTTTTTCATGGCATACACCGCAGCCGCAGCGCCGCCCGCGAAAGACACCTGCGGACCCAGCAAGGGTCCCCACGCCACCAGATTGGAGAAGGTTGCATCGCCCGTTGCAGCGGTGATACCTGCGCCTACGATTGCAGCCACACCACAAAGAATGAAGACGGGTAAACCACCCAACGCCGCGCCCAGAATACCACCCCCAAAAGCTGCCACCAAATACAGAAACGAAAACGTCATTTCAACCTCCGGTTCACAAACATGATTGATGAGTATTTGCTTTACAGCCGGTCAATCCGTGCGGTTCCTATGATTTCCCCGATAATCACCTCCATGTAGATAGACGCAATTCACAGTAATGGCTGCGCCGCGCTCCGGTGCAGTCTCGATCGAGATCGTAGTATAGATGTCATTCAGTACGACGTATAGACGTCCATATATTAGCACGCTGTATTGCAAGAGTCAATACCCAATATTCGAATCAGAAAAATCCGTTTCGCGGAGAGTTTTTCGCTGCGGGGTCGGCGATCCCAATTGCCGAACTGTGGGCGCCGCTCACCCTTTAAACAAACAAGAGGCTGTCTCAAAATGAGACAGCCTCTTGTTTATTCTGTTTTATATGATGGCAGGTCCAAACAGATTTTGAGGGCTTTGGGGATCCGCCGCCTCACCGCAAAAGCGAATTCCAGCCGCAGAAATCGCTCGGTATGCAATCCGGCGGCTGCTCCGTACCCGTCCAATCCTGCCGCAGCGCATCTTCCAGCGGTTTCCCCTTTCGTGCTGTGGAGAGAAAACCCTCATCGCAATACCCCTTACGGCGACTGAAGGCAGTTCTCACGGAAGCCGTGGATCGGCACCGGAATGCCTGCCACCAACCAGTAAACCTCATCTGCCTGGGCGGCGATTCGCTGGTTGGCGCGCCCCAACAAATCGCGGTAGATCCGCCCCACCGGGAAAGGCGGCACCAATCCCAAACCGACTTCGTTGGTAACAATGATCCAATCAGCCGGGGATTTTTTTATGGTGGAGATCAGACCAGATATTTCCTCCTCCACCCGATTAGCCGCTGCAAGTTCATCTGGATGATCAAAATCGTCCATACCCAGGAGCGTCACGTTGCTCACCAGCAGCGTCAGACAGTCCAGCAATACAACTTCCGCCTGAACAGGCGCAGCGGCAACTGCGGCTGCAACGCCGTGCGGAATTTCCCGGGTTACCCATCCGGTTGGACGTTCCTGCTGATGCTTCTTGATCCGCGCGCTCATTTCATCGTCTCCCGCTGTCGCCGTCGCCAGAAAGACCACCTGCCCGCCGTGCTGTTCTGCAAGCCGCTGGGCATGGGTGCTTTTGCCGCTTCGCGCCCCACCAATGATCAGGGTTAATTTTCCCATATGATTTCCTCCAATTTCTGCATATCCAGGGCTTCTTCCACCGATTCCGCAAGTGTCTCAAGCGATGCTTCAAACATCTGCTGTCGGGACGTGCCCACTCCCTTCCACCCCAGACTTTCCAACCAGGCATGACGGAAGGCGTCATTTTCAAAAATGCCATGCAAATAACAGCCCCATACGCGCCCAGACTCGTTTGCCGCTCCGTCCAGAATTTGGACGGATTGTCCATTGCGGTCCACAATTTCGAGCCAGGATTCACCGTTGACGGTTGTTTCACCCATGTGAATTTCATAGCCTTCCACCGGCTGTCCCGCGGCGATTTGAAACCAGCCATTCCCAGCTCGAACCAACCCACGCGCCTGACAGGTGGATTTTTGAACCTGAAATTGCGTTTGCGTATTGAGTAAACCCAGACCCGGCACATGTGTCCGGGTTGATTCGACTCGTCCGGGGTCGAGGATGGCATTCCCCAGCATCTGATAACCACCGCAAATGCCCACCACAGATCCGCCGTTCTCTGCGAATTTAACAACAGCATCCGCAAGCCCGGTCTGGCGCAGCCAATCGAGATCAGCAATGGTGCTTTTTGTGCCTGGAATAATCACCGCCCGCGGGCTGCCAAATTCAGCAGCCATTTTCACATAACGCAGGCTCACGCCCGGCTCGGCACGCAGCGAATCAAAATCGTCAAAATTCGCGATGCGCGGCAGGCTCAAGACAGCGATGTCGATCCGGGATGGCTCGAGAGCCGGAACGGGTGCATTTTCCACCGAAACGGCATCCTCATCAGGCAGGGATAATCCCTTCAAATACGGGATCACCCCCAGAACAGGTACTTCGCCCTTTTCCTGCAATATACAGACACCATCTTCAAACAGAGATGGATCACCGCGGAATTTATTGACCAGCAGTCCGCGCACCAGAGCGCGTTCTTCTGGTTGGAGCAGCCAGAGTGTGCCCAGCAGTTGGGCAAAAATGCCGCCCCGATCGATATCTCCGACCAGCAATACCGGTGATTGCGCGTAACGTGCAACCGCCATATTGACAATATCTCCCCGGGTGAGGTTAAGCTCAGCCGGACTTCCAGCGCCCTCGATGATCACCAGATCATACGAGGCGCGTAAACGATCAAGCGCTGAGCGAGCGTATTCCCAGAGGATGGCTTTTTTTTCATAATAAGTCCTTGCTTCGAGCGTCTGCCATGGACGACCCATCAGAATGATTTGCGAGCGTGAATCTCCTTCAGGTTTGATCAATATGGGATTCATATCCACCGAGGGAGATAAACCTGCGGCGGCTGCCTGCAGAGCCTGAGCGCGACCAATTTCGCTTCCATCCGCACAAACCGCGGCATTGTTCGACATATTCTGGGCTTTGAAAGGCGCGACCCGCACCCCACGGCGCGCGTAGATGCGGCACAACGCAGCAGATAACAGACTTTTCCCCACCGAAGAGCTGGAGCCTTGAAGCATCAAAGTTTTAGCGGTCATTGTATGTCTCATTTAAGAAGTTCAGGATTGCGCCCGCGGGATAAAATGCGATTTCAGAAAGCGAGCCGGGACGCAGGGAGAACTGCCAGTGCTTTTCGGGCAGATGGTCGAGCGCCAGACAGATCAGCGTCTGGAGGGGTCCTCCATGTGCAGCGATGACGACGGTTTGCGATGCGTGTCTGCTGCGCAGGTCGCGCAGCACTGCACCCACACGATCCGCTAGCTGTGCTACAGTCTCACCGCCGGGCGGAGCGTTGCGAAACGGATCCCGCTCCCACACCGTGAGTCGTTCCGGGAACCGGCTGGCAATTTCGGCATAAGTCAACCCTTCCCATTCGCCAAAACTCAACTCACGCAGGCGCGGGTCGATGATCACCGGGCAGGTGTGATACCCCGCAATCGCGCGCGCTGTCGCCTGGGCGCGGGAAAGATCGCTGGTATAGACTACATCCAGTGTTTCGTGCGCGAGACGACTGGCGACCTTTTCAATCTGAGACATGCCGGTCTCATCGAGCGGCACATCGCTTTGACCCTGAAACCGTTGCATTCGATTCCAGACAGTTTGCCCGTGACGGACAAGAAGCAAGGTGAGAGGTTTATCATCCATGGTCAGAAATTGTAGAAAGTACCGCAAGCAGACGGGCATTTTCTTCCCGCGTTCGCGGAGCGATGCGAACATATTCGGGCAAGCCAAAAGAAGCGCAATCGCGCACCAATATCCCATGCGGGATCAGTCGAGCGCGAAATTCACGCCCATTCGCAACCGGCAGCAGGAAGAAATGAGTCTGTGATGAACAGGGGGCATAGCCGAGTTGGGTCAATCCCTCGACCAGAAATCTCTTTTCGGACTGCACCTGCGCGAGGGTCTGCTGGTAATAGGCATTATCTTGCAACGCGGCTAACCCGGCAGCCTGAGCCAGTGCATTGACATTCCAGGGCGGGCGAACACGAGCGATGGTTTGAATGAGGCTCTCGTCGCCCACAGCATAACCCAGTCTCAACCCTGCCAGCGCGTAGTCTTTGGTCATCGAACGCAGGATCAGAATGTTTTCGCGCAGATGGTTAAGCATGGATTCCATGCGTGGAACAAAGGCAACATAAGCCTCATCCACGATAAACAGGGTCGCAGGATGAGCCTGCGTCCAGGCTGAAATGATCTCCACCGGGAGGATTTGACCGGTGGGATTGTTGGGATTGCATAAAAACACCGCGCGGTAACCGGTGCGGTCCAGTTCGCGGGACAGCCCGACCGTATCCGGCGTGAAACCGGTCTCGGGCAGCGCGGTCCACGCCTGCGGGTTCGCTCCCATCAATTGCGCCGATCGGTCGTATTCGCCAAAGGTTGGATTGAGAATCAAAACATGATCTCCGGCATGGAGAAAAGCAAACGCGGTCAGCCAGATCAATTCCGCCACCCCATTGCCAATCAGAATAGTCTCTGGTGAAACACCCATTTGCCCGGCGAGGGCGCGGCGCAGAGCCAGAGATTCTTTGTCAGGGTAACGATCCAGCGGAACGGAAGCCAGCGCCCGCCGGACACCGGTGGATGGACTGAAAGGGTTGCTGTTGACACTGAAATCGAGCACTTTTTCAGGATCAAGACCCATGTTTTCAAGTTCCTGGTAATCGAGCGCGCCGTGATAAACAGGCTCGGGCGTGGATTGAAGTGATCGCATGGTTTTATTTCACCCAATTTGCCGCCGGCAGCGGGATCAAAACAGCGACTGCCAGAAGAACCGCAGCAAACAGGATACGCCGGGCGAGCTGTAGATGACGACTTGAAGGCAGTGGGAACGCCTCACCGAGGGTGTAATGACCGACCTTTTCCAGTTTCACACCGAGGGCGCCTGCCATGGCGCTCATCGTAACGCCCGCATTCGGACTGGCGGTCAGATGAGCGTCGCTGCGCACGGTGCGCCATGCCTGTCTGGCATTTTCGCCAACAAGGAAGGATGCCGCAAGAATGAACAATCCCGTCAGTCGGGCGGGGATCAGGTTGAGCGCATCATCCAGACGGGCGGCGAACTTTCCATACCATTCGTGTTCAGGGTCGCGATAACCAATCATGGCATCGGCAGTGTTCACAAAACGGTAAGCGAGCGCAGCGGGAAGCCCACCCACGGCAAAAAAGAACAGCGGCGCCAGAATGCCATCGGTTGCATTTTCGGCGACGGATTCAATCGCCGCCCCTGCCACCTGCGCCTCAGTGAGCTGGCTGGTATCGCGGCTGACCAGATGCCACGAAAGCAAACGCCGTGCTTCGGGCAAATTGTGGGTATCCAGAGCGGTTTGTACTTCGCGCGCGGCGTGGTTGAGTCCGCGCAGAGAAATGGTTGTTTTGAGGATCAGGGCAACCAACAGCCAGTTAAGCGGTACGGGCAGGGCATTGCCCAGCTTCGTCAGCGCATATCCGACCGCGCCAGTGAGGGTTATCCCCACCAGGATCAGCGCAGCGCCGGAAATAAATTCGGCAGCGGGCTTATTGTGCGGGCGGAATCGCCCCCAACAGGCGATCAACTTTCCCATCCAGGCGGTTGGATGAAAGCGATTGGGCGGATCGCCCAACAAAAGATCAAAGAGAAAGGCAAAAAGAGGCGTCATTTATTTCACATTTCCTCCTGGGTAAGCGCATCGTTCAGGGCAGTGCGAACTGCGCAAGCCAGCAACCAGCCGGGCAGAGACACCGGACCAGCGTATGACTGGAAGGCGCCCACGCCAGGGCAAGCGACCGTCACCGTATCTGTGGATGTCCCTGTCGCCGGATCACCCTGTGGGGTTTGAATGCCCAATTCAGCCAGCGTGGCGCACTTGGCTTCCGTAACCGTCGACACAGCATTCACCATCGCCGCGCGGCTCAAACGGACATTCAAAAATGCCATGATGTTAATCGTCCCAGGACCAGGAAGAAACGGCGGGGTGATCCCGGCACATGTTGCATTGGTGATTCCTGCAGTGAGGATGACGCCCGCCTTGATCCCGTTTCGCTCGCACACGGCGCTGCGCGCTTTGCGGATATAGACGGCGGTCATTAAACCCACAAAGGATTCGTTGATTCCAAGCTGGTGCGCCATTGCGCGCAGATCCACAGCAGGATTGTCGTTGTAATAATCCTTGTCCACGTGCATATTGAGAATGTGCCGTACACGGTGAAAACCACCCCCGATGACCGCCGAGGAAAGGACCGTGAACGGCGCAGCGCTGCAGACATGAATCGCCTGCGGCGTTGCGGATATCGATAAACCGAGCGCGGAAAAATCGTTCATAGGATCGCAAAGGGCACGAGTGCGGCGACTTCAACAATTTCGATGATCATGCCAAAAACATCGCCTGTGACGCCACCCAGATTGGATCTGGCAAAGCGCAGGATGATCAGCATCGCCAGCAAACCCAACGCCAGCGCGAGCAGTCCCGCGGTGTTCAGCCAGATCGCCAGCGCCACTGGAATCAACGCGCCCAACGCGACAGCGGGCTTCGTCAATCCGGCGGCAAAATCTGCGCCCATGCCGGTGGGACGCGCCAGCGGCTGCGTCCCTGCGAAGGTCGCGCACCAACGAGCCAGGCTCGCTGCCAGCAAAATCGCCCCAATGGCTCGTTCCGGCGACATGGATGCCAGCAGCGAGAACTTCACCAGGAGCGTCAGAAGCAATCCAATCACACCAAAGGCACCGACATGCGAATCTTTCATGATTTGCAAACGGCGCTCGGGATCGCTGGCGTGAAACATCCCGTCGAAACAGTCGGTCAACCCGTCAAGGTGCAGCCCGCCGGTCAAAGCGACCCAGAGGGTTAACGTCAGCGCGGCTGTGACCAGCGATGGCGTAAACAGGCTGAGCAGAAAATACGCCAGCGCCGCCAGCGCACCCAGGCACAGCCCCACGAAGGAATACCACCCCGCGGCGCGCCCGCTGTCGCCAGCCTGCCACACACCCGTGTCGGGCATGGGCAGGCTGGTGAGTAAACGAAAAGCAGTGATCAGGCGTTTCATGCCTTGTCTGCCACTCCCGCCTCTTCGAATGTAGCCATCTCTGCCAGAATTTTGCAGGAGGCTTCTGCCAGTTGAAACGCGAGCACGGCTCCCGTACCTTCACCCAGACGCATATCCAGACTGAGCAAAGGCTTGAAACCAATCCAATCCAGCATCACGCGATGTCCTTGTTCGTTTGAATGGTGCGCCATCATCACATAAGGGCGGCACTGCGGCGCAATGGCGATGGCAATCATGGCAGCAGCCGTTGAAATGAAACCATCCACCATCACAGGCTTGCGGTTCGCCGCGGCGCCCAATATCACGCCAGCCAATCCGCCAATTTCAAAACCGCCCACTTTCGCCAGAACATCCAGACCATC
>JBDKTF010000229.1:0-6725 GCA_039680295.1 Anaerolineaceae bacterium | reverse complement strand
GATCAAATCGTTGCTCGACGGTTCAAAGGACTTTGCTGAGGAAAATACGCGTGCGTTCCTGGGTCGGATTTGTGAAGAGAATATCCGGCGGGGCTTCTTCAATGATTTGCCCACTGTCCATCAGAATCGCACGGTGTGCGGCGGCACGGGCGAATCCCATTTCATGCGATACGACCACCATGGTCATGCCTTCGCGGGCGAGTGCCATCATCACATCCAGCACTTCCTGGATCATTTCAGGATCAAGAGCGCTGGTCGGCTCATCGAACAGCATAATTTTCGGATTCATCGCGAGAGCCCGGGCGATCGCAACGCGCTGCTGCTGTCCGCCGGAAAGTTGAAGCGGGTAGGATTTGGCTTTTTCAGGGATACCCACTTTGGCGAGCAGATCGCGGGCAATCTTCTCGGCTTCGTTGCTGGGGCGCTTGCGCACAATGCGCTGCGCCAGCATGATGTTTTCAAGGACGGTGAGGTGCGGGAACAGGTTAAACTGCTGGAAAACCATGCCCACCTCGGTACGTACAGCGTTAATGTTTTCCGCGGTGTCGAGCGGAATGCCATCCACCACGATCCTGCCTTCATCGAATACTTCCAGACGGTTGATGCAACGCAGAAGGGTGGATTTTCCGGACCCTGAAGGACCAATGATGACGATCACTTCCCCTTTGGCGACGTCCAAGTTCACACCTTTGAGGGCGTGAACAGAACCAAAATATTTGTGAATATTTTCAATATGAATGATTGGTTCCATGTCATCGCTCCAACTGGGCTTTTCGTTCGAGCCAGGAGACAATCCGTGTGGCGAACAAAGTCATGGTCAGGTAGATCAGCGCGACCATGATCCATGTCTGGATGATGATGAAGTTAGACGCCATATATTCTCGCCCACGGCGGGTCAGATCGGGAACGGCAACCGCACTGACCAGCGAAGTATCCTTCAACAGGGTGATAAATTCGTTTCCCATCGGCGGAAGGATGACCCGAACGGCTTGCGGCAGGATGACGTAGCGCATTGCCTGGAAATAGGTCATCCCCAGCGAACGAGCAGCTTCCATTTGCCCCTTTGAGATGCTTTGAATGCCCGCCCGATAGACTTCGCTCATATATGCCGAATAACCAAAGGTGAGACCGAAGATTGCCATGGTCGTGCCGTTGGGACGGAAATTGTACATGCTGAGGAAAAAGCCCATCCAGCCCCCAACATCCACCGGATTGGCAATATTCCCACCAAAATTAACGTAAAGAGACTTGCCCATATCCTGGACGATGGCAGGCAAAGCGAAGTACCAGAAGATGATTTGCACCATCATGGGAATGCCGCGAATGATCTCCACATAAATGGTGGAGATACCGTGAACCAGACGGTTGTGGGAGAGGCGCCCCAGCCCGACAATGAGACCGAAAATCAATACCAACAGGAAGGTAACGCCGGTGATATACGCTGTGGTGCGAATCCCATCTACAAAGTACGGCAGCATTTTGCCGTAGGTCTCTGGTTTAGTATTGGCGAGGAAAAAAATCAGACCAATGACCAGGATCAACAACCACCACCAGGGATCAATATTCGTATACCAGTGGCGGTTGTCGCGCAATGAATGTTGGTCCCCGGTTGTGCCGGGGAGGGAATTTTCACTCATGGGCACCTTAATCATTCAGAATCATGGATCGCGGAACGGGAATTCCCGCACTGCGTAAAAAATCGCCTGCGAAGACAACAGTCTTCGCAGGCGGGGGCGTAACCGTGTTTTTACTGGGCAGCCAGATATTTATCCTCAAGCTCTTTGATTTTCCCTTCGTCCTTGAGGGTCTTCAAAGCCGCATTGATTTTATCAACCAGGTCAGATTTGCTCTTGCAAACGGCGATGCCATAGGATTCATCGGTGAAGACTTCGCCGGTGACCATGAGTTTATCGGGGTTCTTGCCGATGAAACCCAGGGCGGTGGGGTAGTCGGCAATGACGGCATCCACCTGACCGTTCTGGAGGTCCAGGAAGGCGAGATCGTAGGTGTCGTAAGGCTTATAGGTCACACCTTCCACCTTTTTGGCTTCGATTTCACCGGTGGTGCCCAACTGCGCAGCAACCGTTTTTCCTTTGAGATCCGCATAACCCTTGATATCGGTGTTATCTTTGCGGACGACGACGATTTGACCGGCGTTGATGTAGGGATCAGAGAAGAGCATCTGCGCCTTGCGCTTGTCGGTGATGGTGATGGCGGCAATGGCAATGTCGTACTGGCAATTGCTGACACCCGCGGTGACCGAGTCGAACGGCGTATTGGCGAACTCGATCTCCAGACCAGCTTTCTCGGCGACGGCTTTCATCAAATCGATATCGAAGCCAGTCAATTCCTTCGTGCTGGAATCCACCATCTCGAAAGGCGGGAAGGTCGCGTCGGTGGCGACGGTGACTTTGGTGGCTGCTTTCCCACCGCCGCAAGCGGTCAGGATAAAGCTGGCGATAACCAAAATCGACAGGACGAACAATGGTGTGCGTTTCACTTCTTCCTCCAGTTAAACATTTGGTTTGGGTATGAAATTGTATAAGCAACGATCGCGCTTAATTCAGGGGAAACTTAAAAAATTAATTACATCCCGTGGTAATAAAGACGAGCCTTCATGATTATACCATCGTTTTTAATTGAAATTTTCTAAAGGGTATCAAAATCGGTAAATCAAGGAAATTAATCATTCAGTATCAATCCGAATTATTGAGATACAGCAGGCGGGCGCTGACGCCTGGTTTTAATTCCGACCAGATGTGTTAGAATTAATTATTGACGGCGCGAACGCCGGACTTTTTCTGGATTGAACTGGGACTCACTGGATGCTGCGTTCTATTTTTCTCAGATTATCCAAATCGAATTGGGCTTACCGGCGGATCACCGGTTGGAGTGTGACCCGGCGCATGGCTGCACGGTTCATTGCCGGAGAACAAGCAGAGGATGCGATTCGCGTCGTCCGTAAACTGAATGATCAGGGCATTCTGGCAACGCTGGATCATCTGGGAGAGAATACCACCCAACCTGAAGATGCGCGTCTGGCAACCCAGGAAGTGCTTTCGATGATGAGGTTGATCGCGGAAGAAGGTCTGCGCTGTAATGTGTCTGTAAAACTCAGCCAGCTTGGGCTGACATTGGATGAGGAATTGTGCGCAGAAAACCTCGAGGCGATTCTGAATCTGGCGCAGGAGCTGGGTAACTTCGTTCGCATTGACATGGAAGATTCCGGACTGACGGAACGCACCCTGCAATGTTATTTTCATGCGCGTGAAAAAGGATATGGCTGTGTGGGGGTGGTTATTCAGGCGTATCTCTATCGTTCCAAAGAAGATATTCATCAATTGTCCATCCGGCAGGGGCGGGTGCGTTTATGCAAGGGCGCATATAACGAACCGGCGTCGGTCGCATACCCCAAAAAGAAGGATGTGGATGCGAACTACGACCGTCTGGCAGCACAATTAATGGATTGCGCGCTCACGGCTACTTTACCCATTGTGAATGGAATCACCCCGCCGATCCCCGCGATTGCCACGCACGATCCCCAGCGGATCACCTTTGCCCAGAAGTACGCTGAAAGCATTCACCTGCCGCGAAATGCGTTTGAATTTCAGATGTTATATGGCATTCGGCGGGATTTGCAAACCAGACTGGTTTCTCAGGGATATTCCGTGCGAGTCTATGTGCCATACGGCACACATTGGTATCCATATTTCATGCGGCGATTGGCAGAACGCCCGGCAAATGTATGGTTTATCCTGACGCAGTTCTTTCAGAGAGGTTCATGAGGATGACCGAACGCAAACTTCCACTGGCGGTTATCACCGGAGCATCTCACCGTTTGGGCAAAGCTCTGGCGCAGGAAGCAGCCCGGCGGGGATTCGCATTGGCGCTGCACTTCAACACGTCGGCAGAGGCGGCGGAAGAGACCGCGAAATCGCTGCGCGAAATGGGATCCCCGGTGGATTTATTTCAGGCGGATTTGCGCAATCCGGCTGCCATCGAAGAAATGTTTGCAGAAATTGCCGGTCTGGGAAGACCCCTGCGGCTGTTGGTGAATTCTGCCAGCGTCATGCCAAAAGGGAAGATCCCGGATGTGAAAGCATCTGAATGGGATGACTGTCTGGCAGTGAATACGCGGGCTCCGCTGCTGTGTGCGCAATACGCCGCTAAAATGATGGCGCCAGATGGCGGATTGATCGTGAATATGACCGATGCCGGCGCAGGAAGAGCCTGGACGGGTTTTCCGGTGTATGCGGTGAGTAAAGCGGCTCTGGAAACGCTTACAAAATTACTGGCAAAATCTCTGGCGCCGATGGTGCGTGTGAATGCGATCGCGCCCGGTCTGATTCTGCCTTCTGAAGGTATGGGAACTGCAGATTGGGAGAGGTTGGTCGATCGACTGCCTTTGAAACGCTCGGGCACGACAGATGAGGTTTGCCAGGCACTCGGATATCTGCTGGAAAACACCTATATCACCGGACAGACCCTGGTTGTGGATGGCGGTTATCAATTGGTTTAGGTTTGAAGGTTGAGAAGGGAGATCTGTGACGTTTCATGAACGAACAACCTGAAAAATCAATCCTTCGACAGTTCATCGAGATTTCTTCTCCATGGTTTTTGGTGGGCGGGGCACTGTTTTATATGCTCGGCATTGGCATTGCCCATTATCTGGGCATTCCCATGCGGATCGCTGCTTTCTGGGAAGGCATGGCTTGTGTTGTCTTATTGCAGGTGAGCAGCCAGTATTTGAAAGCGTATTTCGATGGGGTAGGAGTGTCGGATGAACGCAGGCAGGTCGAGCCGGGTAAATTGACCCGCCGGATGATTTTGATTGCGGCTGTCTCCACTTTGACGATTGGAGCGGTGATGACCGTACTGGTCTATCGGGACGGATACCTGACCGGTCCGACAATGATTGTTCTGGCGGCATCGTTTGGGATAGCGTTTTTCTATTCTGCTCCCCCGCTGCGTCTGGGTAACAGCGGATACGGCGAATTGATTTCTTCGATATTGATCGCCAATATGATCCCGGCATTTGCGTTTTTGCTTCAAGCTGGAGAACTTCACCGCCTGGTGGCGATGAGCACTTTTCCGCTGACGGCGCAAGTAATGGCAAGTATGTTGATGTTTTCATTCCCGGATTATTCGCTGATCCCCAAAGGAGATCGACGGACGCTGTTGGATCGAATGGGATGGCGGCGCGGAATGGCGCTGCACAATTATCTGCTGCTATTCTCCTATCTGATTCTGGTTTCGGCTGCGCTGTTTGGTTTTCCCTGGCGAATTGCCTGGCAGCCCCTGCTGACGATCCCCCTGTCACTTTTTCAGATCTGGCAGATGGGGAAGATTGCAGATGGACAAAAACCGCGCTGGCAAATACTGGTTTTTGTCTCTTTAATGATCCCGGCGCTGACCGCCTATTTAATGACCGCATCTTTCTGGATAGGGTAAATATGCCTGAATTTTTGGAACTCATGCCTCCCAATGAGGCGCTGATTAAATTGATGAGCCATCTTCCGGAGACGTCGTTATCAAGCGAGGAGGTTCTGGCGAAAGATGCGCTGGGGAGGGTGACTGCTCAAGCTGTGTTGGCGCCCCACCCGCTGCCCGAATTTCCACGCAGCACCGTGGACGGATACGCCGTACGTTCAGTGGATACGTTTGGTTCAAGCGACAGTCTGCCGGCATACTTGACGTTGGTGGGAGAAGTGCCGATGGGCGATGCACCCAATTTCACGATTGGGGCAACCCAGGCGGCGCTGATCCATACCGGCGGAATGCTTCCAGATGGTGCGGATGCGGTGGTGATGCTGGAAAATTCGCAGGTGGCGCGCCCCGGTGAGCTGGAAGTGATGCGCCCTGTGGCGACTGCGGAGAATATCCTGCGAGCCGGTGAAGATGTGTCGGCTGGACAGGTGGTGATCGAAGCCGGGGTGCGGCTCCGTCCGGCAGAGATTGGCGGATTAATGGCGCTGGGAATTCAACAGGTGTGCGTTACCCGGTTGCCTCGGGTGGCAGTGCTTTCCAGCGGCGATGAGGTGGTACCGCCTGACCAACGACCCAAACCGGGTCAGGTACGGGATATCAATTCATATTCATTGGGTGCGCTTGTCCGGCAGGGCGGGGGTGAATCGGTGCATTTTGGCATCATCCCCGACCGGGTGGAGGATTTAAGACGCGTGATGCGCGAGGCGTTGAACGCCTGCGATATGGTGATCATTACAGCCGGGTCATCGGCAAGTACACGCGACCTGACCTCACAGGTGATTCAGGAGATGGGCGAGCCGGGTGTACTGGTCCACGGGGTAAACGTTCGACCGGGAAAGCCCACCATCTTGGCAGTGTGCAACGGCAAGGCGGTGATCGGTTTACCGGGGAACCCGGTGAGCGCGTTGGTGATTGCGGGTTTATTCGTTACACCGCTGCTGGAAAGACTGGCGGGGGTGACAACACCGCGTCTTCGCGCGATGATTTCTGCGCGGTTGACCATTAACCTGGCATCGCAGGCAGGCAGGGAAGACTGGTTGCCAGTGCGGTTGATTCCCACCCCGGATGGGTACGATGCCGATCCAATTTTTTTCAAAAGCAATTTAATTTTCAATCTGGCGCGAGCCGACGGGTTGGCTAAAATTCCGGCGGATGCGAATGGCATTTCTGCGGGTGAAGCCGTCTGGGTGTCGCTCTTATAGGAGAACAACCATGGGCGTTTATTTACATGATATTCC
>JBDKTF010000603.1:0-3456 GCA_039680295.1 Anaerolineaceae bacterium | reverse complement strand
CCGCCACCGATCCCAGGTCGTACAGGTGGAAGCGGCGGTCGTTTTCGAGGCGCAAACGGGCGTGCAGCGCGTCCACGCTGGGCGCATCCAGCACACAGATGACCTGCGACGGGTCGCGTCCGAAGGTTACCTCCCGCTGGTGAATGGTGATCTCGCTGCCCGCAAATTCACCGGCGCTTTCCCCTGGAAGGGGGATGAGGCGTGCGCGCGCCGTTCCCTTGGGCGCCTGCGGGCGGGTTTTTGCCTGCGACGCAGCGATGCGGATCGTTTCGCCGGTTCCCGGCACCGGCTGGGTCACGGGGTCGACCATTGCGCGCCGCGACGATTTGGGTTTTTGCACCGAGCGCCGCCGCGCGCGCACCAGCACCGCCGCCAGCAGGCTGCCAGCCAGCGCCAACGCGACCAATCCGATCCAGACACTGCTGCGCGAAAGGAGAGTCCAGAAGGTGGGGCGGGGCAGGGTTACGGTGATGGTCACCGGCAGTTCGATGGTGGAGCGGGTCATGCCCACGCCGTCTTCCACTTCCACTTGAATTTGATGCTGTCCACTCTGGGTGTAGCCGCGTAAATCCCAGGTAAAGCGGTCGAACGGCGCTTCGGTATTTTCCGCCGCCACTTCGCCATCCACCAGCAGCGTGGAGCGTACCAGTGTGCGCGCCAGACCGTCGGGGTATTCCACCAGAATTTTGAGCGTCTGTTCCACCGGCGCCAGGTTCTCCAGCGGACGGCGGCTGTTCTGCGGGGCAGTACGCACGATTTCAGACGGGGGGGATAGGAAAATGGGATTGGGCGGCTGCAAATCCAGCGGGAATGAAATCGCCGGGGTGGAAACGCTTGCGCCCTGAACGGTCAATTCTGCGCGCAGGGTATGGTTGCCGGCGGTTTTCATCGCCGAGGCATAGGTGATGCGGTAAATATTGCGCAGTTCCTTGAAATACGCTTCCGGATTGGGCGGATCTTCCGCGCTGGTAAACAGGAAGAACTGTCCGCCAGACTGCGCCGCCAGCTCTTCCAGCGCGGTCACCCCCGGGGTGTTCGCAGCCGCCGACGTGCCGACCACCCAGACATAAAAGCGCACGTTGGCAGCCTGCAAGCGTGAAGTCAGCCCGTTCAGTGCGGTCTGTTCAGAGGCGGTGGGGGGTGGGGTGACGTAAAGCACCGCCTGACTCATGCCGTTCGATACGTCCGTCAGTTCTGCCAGGTCCAGCGCGGCGGAAAGACTGGCGATGCCGGGCTTCACGGTGCGCATATCGGGTTGGTAAGCTGCCAGCATATCCATCCATGCGGACGCGCTCGCCAACATGCGCGCCGGGGCGGCGGTATTGGTCAGCAGCGAAAAGCGGTCGCTGGTGTCGGCGGGCTGGGCGCTGCTCCAGGTTCGCAGGGTCTGGAGAATCCGGTCGTAGCGCGAATTCCCCTGTCCATCCCGCACGCCCAGCGCAGGTCCGGCGTTGACCGCCAGAATGACGTGCACGCCCGGCGCTTCTTCTTCCAGATCGGTCACCGAAAGGGAGCGGTCATCTTCCACCAGATGCACATCCGCCGCCGTCAGACCGTGCACAAATTCGCCGGTGGCGGTATGAACATCCAATAATGTGGTCAGGGTGGGAAACTGGCTGGTTTTCGGCAGAGTTAATGAAGCTCGCACCTCTGCGGATTGAGCCTGAACGGTCTGGAAAGGCAGCAGCGCCAGACAGAGCAGTAATCGGGCTATCCGAAATCTTTGCATCTGGGGTTAATCTTACCATGTTTCGGGTGAATCATTGCGGATAGGAAATGAACGGTCAGCGAAAATCGTGATGGGAGTGAACCGGGCGATGACCTGCCGCACCCTCAGGCGCGCATTCGATCGATTGTCCGGTAGGTGAGTGGTCCGACGGAATGTATACAAATAGCATCTGATGATATACTTTTTATAAACATATCGCCATGGAGGAGCAATGAGACTACGACCAAACCGCGCACTCACCTTACTGGTGTTGGTCTCCTTTTTATTGGTTGCTTCGCCTCAACAGACCGCCCAGGCAGACCTGGATGTGACCGGCGGTGTTCTGATTCACTCTGTTCTACCGAATAAAATCTGCGTGGGCGATACCCTCACCCTCAGCGGCGCCGCCGGGATCACGCTCATGGAGGATCTGCCCGATCAACTCGCCTGGCTGCCTTTCACCCGGGTCGACATCAAAGCCAACCTGGGTCAGGTCTCACCCGAAGTCATCAGTCAGGCGGGCGACTTCTTTTATTTCAGTTTCACCTACAAGGCTACCGCGCCGGGCACAGAAATCATCACCCTGACGCTGAACGACGGTCTCGCCTCGACGCAGGAACGTTTCGAGGTGGAAGAGAAGTGCGATTACGACGCTTATCTCACCGAAGTGGTGTACTTCGATGCGCAGATGGATGATGAGCGATTTCAGAGCCTCAGTCACATCACCGGAACGGGCATCATGAAACGCGACCGGGAAGGATCGCAGTTCTATCAAGGCGACGGCACCTGGCATCTGGAAGAAATCACCCTCAGCAAACCCTCTGAATGTGTTCAGTTTTACGCGCCGCCGTTGATCTTGAGCGGTCCTTTCCAATTGGACGGACGATTGGACGATGCTGGCGATACCGTCGATGTGATCCTCAGCTTCCTGCCCAAACAGGGCGAAGCCACCCGCTACGGCGACATGATCTGCATCGATGCGGACGGCAACACTGGCACGGGTTGGGGGATGATCACGGGCGGTGACCCCGCGCTGGCTGCAAAGATCCAATCGACCTTCCTTACCGGCGGCGGCACCCAAGCGGTCGAAATGGAAGGCGCCGGTTTGGAGATGGTTCAATCGGTTGGCAATCTGGACTACAACGCCACACTTACCCTCATCCCACGTTAAGCCATGAAAAACAAATTCACTTCCATCATCCATCTGACCGTCATCGCGGTCTTTGCATGCCTATCCCTGGGGCTTGTTTCCTGCCAGGCAGCCACAAAGCCAACGCCCGTTGGAGAAACAACCAACGTTGCTCATCCGACCGGCGCGCCAACCGGCGGGGCGGATCTGACCTCGCCGATGAGCGGATTAGCCGGGCTGGGCAGCTACCGCCAGCAGTTCGAACTGGGGGTGAGCGGCACCCGGCAGGGCAGTCCGGTTGAGACCCGGCAAACGATCACCCGAAATGTTTTGGGTGCGGACGAAATGGTGAGCGTCACCCAGACCGGCGCCGACGACGCAGCGTTGGAGCTGACTGAGGCGTGGCTGGGCGGCTACCATTACAGCCAGGACCGCCCCGGTGCATCCTGCCGGGCGGAAGCGCAGCCGGCAGATGAGAAAAAGGGTGACAACCCGGCAGTCTGCCTGCCAGCGGTGTATGGGATGCAGGAAGCCGGTCGCGAGGTCATCAACGATCAGGCTGCCATTCATTACACCTTCGACAAAACCTCACTGATTGACAATGAGGGCGTCTTGAAAA
>JBDKTF010000561.1:0-1552 GCA_039680295.1 Anaerolineaceae bacterium | reverse complement strand
CGGCGTTGGTCAGCGAGCCGTTTGCAAGGTCTTCCAGCAGTTCATCCAGCGCGGCAGTGGTCAGCAGACCGGTATGGTGTTCGAAGACCCCTTCGATGCCGGTGGGACCCAGACGAAACGCCAGAGTGTGCAGATTCCCGACGTTGACCATGATTTTGCGGGAAGCATTGGCGGCGACAGTATCGAACGTGGCGCCGAGGACCGCAGCTGGCGCTGAATCCATCACAACGAGGGGAGCGTCCACATCGCGGGCGGAATGCGCAACGAACTGAAGCCGGGTGAGGATGGATGGAATTTGGTCGGCGCGGTAAGCAAATGCGCTCAGACGATTTTCAGCGCGGATGCGCTGCTCAAGGTATTCAAAGCGGAACCGACGGTCGGAAATCTCCGGCGGGGCAGCGCCGTGGTCGAAAGCAGCAATGGCGACCGCATCCAGAGATGAGAGCGAAACACCGAAAGCAGCGAACGCGGCAGAAATGGCAGGAAAATCAAAATCACATAATTGCAGACGTTGAACCGTGGACGACAGGCGGCGGGCTTCCTCCTCACCAATGATCTGGACGCCCATTTCAGCTACGGCAGAGAGATCGTCATTAAAAGAACGGGCGGCGTCAGGGGTTGCGAACAATGGCAATCCGGCGCGGATATGCGCTTCGGCTGCCCATTGGCTGGGTCCGCCGCCCATGGTGGCGCCGGTGAGCACCACGGGCAGCCCGAGGCGGGTGGCTTCTTTCAGGCGGCGATGGACAATGAGCGTGGGAGACGGCACAACCATCTTGAGACCATTTTCAAGGTCAAGGTGCGAATCATACAGGAAGATATCCTGGGTGCCGGTGCCGATGTCTACGGTAAGGATCTTCACCGCTGATCTCCATTTCGCCGTTTGATGCCGTATGCCCGCGCAACGGGGAGGACTGCCATGATGCCGGTATTGGGTTGGTCGAGATCACCGGTGATTTTTTGGGTCACCGCTACGATCTGATCCACCATCTCATCGTTTTCAACCAGAGTGAACAGGGTGCGATTGAGCATTTCTTCGTGCTCCATCAAATTTCCAAGGTTTGGAAAAAGCGGCATATCGTCACGCAGCCCGTAATTTTTAACAATATGCCCCAATCCTGCGCTGGGAAGGATGGTAACACCGCCTACTCCGGTTTCATCCCATGCGTTGAGCAGATCGTTAAGCAGGTCAGGGTTATCCAAAACAAAGAGAATCATGTACATAAGACAGGCTCCTGTTATTCATTGGCTGCTGATGGTTCTGGTTCTGATGGTGCTGCTGGTGTTGGGGCAGGTTGTTTAAATAAAGCCCGCAGTATTATGGGCGTGAGCAGCGTGGTCACGAGGACCATACCGACCACAGCTGAAAACTCGCCCGGAGTGACCAATCCCTGGGCTTCGCCAACCGAAGCGACGATCAAACCGACTTCACCCCGTGAGATCATCCCCGCGCCCAATTGGATTGACTCGCGTTTCGTGAGACCGCCCAGACGCGCACCCAAGCCCGCCCCCAACCATTTGCCCAGGATTGCGATCAGACTGACGCCCAGAA
>JBDKTF010000031.1:0-1894 GCA_039680295.1 Anaerolineaceae bacterium | reverse complement strand
TTGTGCACGGCAGTTTCATGCTGGAAGTGCGCCACCGACCCGGCTTTGGAGGAAGGCAGGTTGGTGGTATCACCGACCGCCCAGACGTTTTCCCAGCGTTTGGACTGCATGGTGAACTTGTCCACGGGCACATAATTCAGATCATCACCAATGCCGGAGCGTTCCAACACATCGGCGCCCATATTGGTGGGAATGGATACGAGCAGGTCGTATTCCAGTTCGCGACCGTCATACGAGTGGATCACGTTCTTCGATGAGTCCACGTCGCTGATGGCGAAATCCTTCTCGAGGGAGATGCCGCGTTTGGCGAACATGTCGCCGAGGACGGCGTTGGCGCGCGGTTTGGTGAAGGCATCGGGCAGGGGGGTGGAATAAACCAGATCCACTTTATTGCGGATGCCGCGCTGGCGCAGGTACCAATCCGTCAGGAAGATAAATTCCAACGGCGCCACGGGGCATTTTACCGGCATTTCACTGACATTGAGCACCAGACGACCGCCGTTGAAGCGCTTCAGCGCTTCTGCAAGTTTAACAGAACCTTCGTAGGTGTAGAAGTCGAAAATATTCTGATACCAACCTGCGCCATTCAACCCTTCGGTCTGATCCGGGCGAATATCCACGCCGGTGGCAATGACCAGTTCGTCGTATTGAATCACCCGGCTGCCTTCGGTGAGCGTCACGCGGTTCTCGTCGGGTTCGATGAGTTCAATATCCGACCAGATCATTTCCACGTTGTGTGGAATAAAACTGGTTTTGGATTTAATCACATCCCCGGGTTTGTAGATTCCAAAGGGAATGAACAGGAAACCGGGCTGATAATAATGGGCTTTATCGCGGTCGACGACAATGATTTTCCATTCCTGCGGGTCCAATTTTTTGGACATGCTGCGCGCCATCATTGTTCCAGCGGTTCCGGCGCCAAGGATGAGAAAATTTTTCATGACAGGTCCTCGTTTGATCAAAAATTATAAAGCAGGATGTTCAATGGCAGACGTGGCAAGGGCTGCCTGTTCTTTCAGGCTGTTCGCCATCACAACGCGCAGCAGGTCGAGCGCCTGCACAATGCGCTCGTCAGTCAGGTTGTAGATCACCGATTGCCCGTCGCGGGTGGCACGCACAATCCCCCGTTCACGCAGCACCTTCAGGTGCCGTGAAACGGTTGATTGGGGCAAGTCCAGGCTTTTCGCCATCTCATTCACGTTTTTGGGTCCACCCGCCAGACTGTAAATCAACAGAATGCGGTTGGGATCCGCCAGTCCGCTGCAGATCTGGGCATGGAGTTGTAGCACTTCTTCTTTTATCGCAATTACTTCAGACGCCATAACGGCAACTCCTTCTTTCTAATTACTCACATCCGCATATTCGCTTATCCACATAAGTTATTGTATTATTTTTCACAACTTTAAGCAAGAGGGAAATGCACTCGAAATGTCATATTGATTGGGTGATGAATGTCATATCTACCAAAGCACCAACGGAATGGCATGATCGTTTGCATATTCGGCGTATGATTTCATCCTGAAAACATTGCATTTGTCGGGATGGAAGCGTATAATACATTCTGAATTATGAATGTATCTTCCGCTCCATTCCCGGTCGAGTTGATTTCTCAGTGGTTCCGATTGCTGGGCAGCCCTGAGCGTCTTCGTATGCTGCTGATCATCGCAGAAGGAGACGTATGTGTCTGCCACCTGGAAGCCGCACTGGGGTTTCGTCAGGCTTACATCTCGCAGCAATTGATGCAGCTTCGAGACGCCGGACTGGTCGTTCCCCGCCGTGAAGGGAAGCATGTTTTTTATAATCTCAGCGATCACCGGCTATTGGAATTGATCCGGCAGGTCGGACGCATGGCAGGTTATGACGAACCGGAAGATGATCTTCCGGCGTCGTTGCC
>JBDKTF010000465.1:0-2376 GCA_039680295.1 Anaerolineaceae bacterium | reverse complement strand
ATGCTGCTGCAAACCACCTATACCCCCACGCCGCTGTACGTCAATACGCCGCATCCGCGCTCTGAAGCATACCGCTCCAGTCTGATGAATATGACCCGCGGCGATTACGATAAAATGCTGAGTTTCATGCAGCAGGTCAATTCGAACGAACCCAACTCGCCCGATGTGCTGTATTACCTGGGCGAAGCGTACCGTCTGAACGGGGAATACGAATCAGCGTTGAAACAGTACCAGCTGTCCATCGAAGCCGGTGATACCTTTGCCCCGGCGTATCTGGGACGGGCGCGCGCAGAGTTCGCCCTCGATCCCGAAACCGATGTACTGCCCGATCTGCAAACCGCCATTGAGCTCGACCCCGGATTGAAAGAAGCTTACCTTGAACTGGCGAACGTCTGGCTGGCGGCGGGTGAACCGCAAACCGCGCTGGATGTGCTGGACGGGCAGGCGGAATTGCTCAGCGATTCCCCGCTGGATGCGCTGTACCGCGCCCAGGCTTATCTGCTGCTGGACGATGCGCCCAAGGCATTGGAATATGCCCGCCGCGCCAACGAAATGGACATCACGCTGCTGCCCGCCTATCTGACGCTGGGACAGGCGCTACAGGCAAATGGGCAGACGGCTGAATCTCTGGCGCCGCTGGAAACATACGTCATCTACGAAACCGAAGACCCCAAAGCCTGGGCATGGTTGGGAACGGCGTATTACGCCGACAATCGGGATGACCAGGCATTGCAAGCCTTTGACCGGGCGCTGGCGCTGGATGACCGTCTGTTCGACGCCTATTTGCAGCGCGGTTGGATCAACCTGGACCGCGAAGCCTATAACGACGCGCTGGATGATTTCGCCACCGCGCAGAAACTGAACAAAGAATCGTGGGATGCCGCGCTGGGTCTGGGCGAAACCTACCTGCTGCTCAAGTTCCCCGGCGACGCCTATATGACATTCGACCGGGCGCAGACGTACGCAGAGAGCGACGAACAACTCGCGCAGTTGTATTACTGGCGCGCCCGCTCGCTGGATGGATTGGGCAACCCCGACGCTGCGCAAGCCGACTGGCAGAAGCTGCTCGATTTACCGGGAGATGCTGTTCCCGCGCCGTGGGTGACGGACGCCGATACCCGCCTGAACGGAACCCCCACCCCCGCTGCCGAATCCACCGCCGTGAAAAGGACGCCAACGCCCAAATAAACCCTGCCGGTCAATGCGAATGCAGGCAGGCACGCCGAAAGTAGACGAAAATCATCCAAAAAGCGCGGGCACGCCTCTTGCAAGAGTCTCTTATTGGCGCTATAATTCGTGTTTGTTGAGTTGTAATTAATCCTCAGCGCGATCGAGGAGAGCGCAAAAAAATGCCTACTTATACATATCATTGTGATGACTGTGGTGTCCAGTTTGATCGGGTTCAGAAATTCTCCGATCAACCATTGACCCGCTGCCCCGAGTGCGGCAAGAAAAGCCTGCGCAAGGTCTACAGCCCGGTCGGGATCATTTACAAGGGTTCGGGTTTCTATTCCACCGATAACCGCTCACCTTCGGGCGCCCCGCGCGCCGGAGCCAGCAAATCCGCGGAAAAGACCGAATCGGTGAAACCCGATGCCGGCAAAACCAGCGAGACACCCGCAGCCAGCCCCAGCAAACCCGCTGAGAGCAAATCGTAAGCCAGTCACTTACCTGTCCAGGGCGACCCCATAAGGGTCGCCTTTTTGTTTTATACCCACCGGATGGTTCCAACCACCGCCCGTGCGGATGAAAACGGACGCGAAAGGACTGGGAAATCACCCGCCAGTCCGGACGGGACCGGGCAATATCTGGATTTTTCCTTGTCTGGATCGCCCGCCTGATGTTTAATCAAGCGTGTGTTTCCATATCAAGCAGTGAGAAAGCCATGTCTGAAAATCCAATCATCCGCACCCTGCCCAATGGGCTGATTCTTCGCCACGCAACCCCCGCCGACGCAGACGAACTGGCGACCTTCAACAGCCGCATCCACTCAGACGACGGTCCAGACCAGCCGGATTGCTACGTGGAAGCGTGGACTCGTGATCTGCTCACCCGCCCCCACCCCACGTTTGTTCCCGGCGATTTCACCGTGGTGGTGGAACCCACCGGCGGGCGGATCGTGTCATCCATGTGCCTGATCTCGCAGGAATGGACCTACGCCGGAATCCCGTTCAAGGTCGGGCGCCCCGAACTGGTGGGCACCGCGCCGGAGTACCGCAACCAGAGCTTGATCCGCACCCAGTTTGACCTGATCCACGCCTGGAGCCGCGAACGCGGCGAACTCGTGCAGGTGATCACCGGCATTCCCTATTATTACCGCCAGTACGGCTACGAAATGGCGCTGGACCTGGGCGGCGGACGGATTGGATACCCCCT
>JBDKTF010000036.1:0-1939 GCA_039680295.1 Anaerolineaceae bacterium | reverse complement strand
AAAACTGACCCGCTGGGTCCGGAAAATGTTCTGGCATTTGTCTCCGGCTTGCTGACCGGCACCGGCTGCATGGCAACCGGGCGCTGGATGGCAGCCGCAAAATCGCCGCTCACCGGCACATGGGGAGATACCAATTGCGGCGGCACGCTTTCACCCGACATTAAGCAGTGCGGCTTCGACGGCATTTTCTTTACCGGCACCAGCCCGCATCCCGTTTACCTTTACATCGGGCACGGACAGATCGAACTGCGCGACGCTTCACACCTGTGGGGAAAAGACACGCGTGAAACCGAAGCCGCCCTCCAGACAGCGCACAGCGGCAAAGACCTGAGCATCGCCTCCATCGGTCCGGCTGGAGAAAAGTTGTCTCTCATTTCCGGCATTGTCAAGGACGGTGGGCGCATGGCAGCCCGCTCGGGGCTCGGTGCCGTGATGGGATCGAAAAGACTGAAAGCGCTCGCTCTTCAGGGTGTCCGCCCCGTTCAAATCGCCCATCCGCAGGAAATGCAGCGCCTGACGCAGCGGTTTTCAAAAATCGCGACCTTCCAGCCGCCTTACTTCAACGGGGTCATGGCGCAGCTCCTGGGGACCTTTCTTCGCATCATTCCCCTACAGATGCGCCAGGACGGCATCCTTTACAAGCTCTTTCTGGGCAAATACGGCACCTCTGGACTGAACCAGTACAGCATCGAATCCGGCGATTCACCGATTCACAACTGGACCGGGTCCAATGAAGATTTCCCGCCCACCCGGTCTGCCAGCATCAATCCCGACCACATCCGCGAACGCGAAACCGTCAAGTATCACTGCTATTCCTGCCCGATCGGCTGCGGCGGCATTACGTTATTTAACAACGGCAGCAAATCCGAAACACACAAACCCGAATATGAAACGGTTCTGGCGCTGGGCGGATTGCTGATGAACGAAGATCTGGAATCCATCTTTGTCGCCAACGAAATGCTCAACCGCGCTGGCATGGATACCATCTCCGCTGGGGGAACGCTGGCGTTTGCCATGGAATGTTATCAAAATGGGTTGATCACCCGCGAAGACACCGGTGGTCTGGAACTGAAATGGGGAGACGCGCCAACGATTCTCACCCTGCTTCAAAAAATGATTGACCGGGATGGGATCGGCGACCTGCTGGCAGACGGCAGCCGCAAAGCAGCGCAGCGGCTGGGTCGCGGCGCCGAGAAATTTGCTGTCCACGCGGGCGGACAGGAACTCGCCATGCACGATGGACGTGGAGATCCCGGCTTTGCCCTGCATGCCGTGGTGGACCCGGCTCCGGGCAGGCATACCACGGGTTCGTACCAGTATTATGAAATGTTTCGGCTCTGGCGGCGGGTGGATCATCTGCCTCCAGTTCGCTGGCTGTTCTATCCCAAACACAGCAAATACAACCACAGCGAAGAAAAAGCCGTCTGGGCGGCAGCCTGCTCGCAATACACCGCTTTGCTCAACGGCGCGGGCGGCTGCATCTTCGGCGCATTTCTGGGAACGCAGCGCTACCCCATTTTCGAATGGCTCAACGCCGCCACCGGCTGGCAGCGTTCGCCCGAAGAGTACCTGCGCATCGGCTGGAACATTCAGACCGCCCGCCAGGCATTCAACGCCCGCGAGGGACTGCCGCTGCAGCACGCGATCAATGCCCGTGCTGTCGGGCAGCCGCCCCAGACACACGGCGCCAACCGCGGCGCCACGGTTCCCATTGATGAGCTCACCCATCTCTACTGGAAAACACTGGGTTGGGATGAGGATACCGGTTGCCCTCCTGAAAATGCGCTGATAAAATTGAATTTATCCGAGTAGTGAGGGGAAACCTCTATGACCCACACCATCGTCGATCGTTGTCGTGGTTGCGGGCTGTGCAAAAAAACCTGTCCGGCGGACGCCATTCGTGGGGAATTGCGCCAGGCGCATTGGATCATCCCTGAAT
>JBDKTF010000203.1:0-4628 GCA_039680295.1 Anaerolineaceae bacterium | reverse complement strand
GTAGGAATATCTGGGCGTGAAACAGGCTGCGGTGATCGGGATCAGTGCGGGCAGTCCGGCGGCGGTGGCTTTTGCGCTGAAATATCCAGAACGTTGTTGGGGCATGATCCTGGTTTCTTCCATAACGCGTCCCATGGGTTCTTTGAAGCGCGAAACCGATCTGGTGTACCATTGGATGCAGCGTTCAGATTTTCTGGCATGGGTGTTGAACGGTTTGGGCTTTCGAGCTGTGCAGGTGTTGAACGGTGGAGATGCAGATGCCTGGCAGGCAGTACGGCATAATCATATGAGTTCCACCATTCTGTACGCCTATCTGGCGACATCCCCGATTCGCTTACGAAGACGCGGAATGCATAATGACCAGGGGCAGGTCCAACACCTGCGAACATTGCCGCTTGAAGCCGTTACGACGCCAACGATGGTGCTGCACGGAGATATCGACCCGGTTGTTCCTGCTGCGCAGGCTCGTTCCGCCGCGGAACGCATCCCCGACGCGAAGTATTTGGAAATCCACGGCGGTGGGCATCTGGTGGCGTTGACGCACAGGGATGTGGCGGCACCCGAGATGGTGGCGTTTCTCAACGCGCATGCTCCCCGTGGATAATCTGATCAAGAGAATCATCGAATAAGACTGAGAAAAATAAAAAACGGAGCTGTCCAGTTTAGTTGAGACAGCTCCGTTTGATTTTTATATCGGGTGGTTTATTTCGCGTAATCCACAGCACGGGTCTCGCGAATAACCGTCACCTTGATCTGACCAGGATACTGCATGGTCTCTTCAATCTTTTTTGCGATGTCACGCGCCAGACGGGTGGCTGCCAGATCGTCGATATCTTCGGGGCGAACGATGATGCGCACTTCGCGCCCGGCTTGAATGGCGTAGCTGCTGGAGACGCCCTTGTAGGAATTGGCAATGTCTTCGAGGGCGCGCAGACGTTTAATGTATTGCTCCAGATCTTCGCGGCGGGCGCCGGGGCGGGCACCAGAGATGGCATCTGCGGATTCTACGATAACCGCTTCCACCGTTTCCTGTTCAACTTCATGGTGGTGCGAAGCAATGGCATTGACCACCTTGGCATTGACACCGTGACGTTTGGCATATTCTGCGCCGATCATGGCGTGCGTGCCATCGGTGTTATGGTCCATGGCTTTACCCAGGTCGTGTAGCAGCGCACCGGCTTTGGCGATTTCCACATCTGCGCCAAGTTCTGCTGCGATGACCGCCGCCAGTTTGGAGACTTCGATGGCGTGGGAAAGCTGGTTTTGTCCATACGATGTGCGGAACTTGAGCCGTCCCAGAACCTTGAGCACTTCGGGGTGAATGCCTGCCACGTTGGCGTCGAAGGCAGCCTGTTCACCGGCTTCAGCGATGACTTTGTCCACTTCGCGTTGCTCATCAGCAAGCACCTTCTCAATGTGCGCGGGGTGGATGCGTCCATCCAGAATGAGGCGGGCGAGAGATCGGCGAGCCACTTCGCGGCGAACGGGATCGAAGCAGGAGATGGTGACCGCTTCGGGCGTGTCATCCACGATCACATCCACACCCGCAGCCTGCTCAAAGGCGCGGATATTGCGCCCGTTGCGCCCAACGATACGGCCTTTCATTTCTTCGTTGGGTAACGGCACCACCGAGGTGGATACTTCAGCCACATGATCCGATGCAACCCGTTGGATGGCATCCGCAATGACCTTGCGGGCGCGGTCTTCGCCTTCCTGACGGGCTTCTCCTTCGATCTGGCGGATAATGCGCGCCATATCGTTGCGCGACTCTTTCTCAACTTCAGCCAGAAGAACAGTACGCGCTTCGTCACTGCTCATCTGGGCAATGCGCTGCAATTCCGAAATCTGCTGCGAGTACATTTTTTCAACGTCATTGGCGCGTTTATCCAATGCACTCTGACGTTTGTTGATGACCTGTTCTCGCTGCTCCAACCGTTCCTGCCGGTGGTCAACTTCGGCGCGGCGTTTTTGCAGGCGATCTTCTTCCCGGCTCAACTCGGTTCGTCGCCGGTTGTTTTCGGTTTCGGCGCTCTGAAGCATCTTCAAAGCGTCATCTTTCGCTTGCAGCTCGACTGCCTTTGCCTTTTCATTGGCAACTTGAACAATCGAGTCGGCTTTGATTTGTTGTTCTGCCTGGGCTTTTTCAACGACAGATTTATGGTATAGATATCCACCTGCCGCACCCAGGACCAATCCGATCACTGCGATCAAAATATAGATCAGGGGGTCCATGATTCGTCCTCTTTCAATTCATCCATGTCATTTGTTAATGGGCTGGTGGACAGTCGAACCTCCTGCCAGAGACGTTGTACGGTAGGTGCGATGACCCCGTACGAAAACCCACGTCTGGCAAGAAACTGCGTCAGCCGGTTGCGGAATATTTCGTGATCCGCCTGTGTTAGCTGGCGTGCCTTGCGATAACCCGCCTGGTATGCCAGTTCTTCGTCGTCAGCAGATTTCTCCAACGCCTGTTCAATCGCCGCTTCATCGAGACCACGCTGTTTCATTTCCATCGCCATCAGGCGGTGACTGCGTGGTCGGAAATTGGAACGGCTCTCCACCCATCCCTGAGCAAAACGCAGGTCGTTCAGATACCCGTCTTCGCGCAGGCGAAGGATGATTTGGGCGATGTTCTCTGCCGAGACACCTTCATCTTCAAGTTTTTTCTGCACTTCAGCTTCTGTGCGCGGACGATAACCAGCGAAATGGAGCGCCTTTTGGAAGGCGACTTCGTCGGAATCTTTCGCGTTCAGTTGTGCAATTTGCTCATCATCCAGTTCCTGACCCACTTGCAGCCAGGCGGCGACAATTCGGGCAGCGCCGAAGGCAAATTCGCCATCCAGGTAGACATTCACCCGGTTGGGATTGCGCTTCTGGACTTTTAGAGCAGTAACCTTATGTTTCATGTTAAAAACACACAGCCGCTAACCTGCCTGCGCAGATCACGGCTGTGAATGGAGTATCTTGTTCAATTTACCCCAGACGGCGTTAACGTCTGATCCGGGGAGCGATTACGCTGCGTTCAGAACCCCGAATATTTCACCGGGGTTTCTGTTTCAGAAGCCAGTTATTTGTCAAGTGGTTACCCCTGTTTTGTGAGTCTTTGCCATGATGAGCCATTTCCTTTTAGATTGATTTCTCTTTACGCTGGATTGTGACCTCGTGTACCATCATGGAGGGACTCGACCAAAAAAGAGTCTTTACGATCAAATCTTCAAAATACCGACTTCCAAACCGAACGCCTACGCCGAAATCATCCGGGTGGCAAATTGAATGCTCAGATCCCTATTCATCACCGTGAACCGCAATAAAGTGTTGGCAGAATAAATCCGCGGCACACGTCAAAATATTAAGTTTCATTAACAAAACACATTATACATTAAAAAGTAAAAGTTGCCATCCGTTTTGTGCAATCATTCAGGAATATTTAATACAAATTACGCCTTAATCGGTTACATTTTTCTTGCATGTCATCCGGGGAGATTCTGAAGGAAAGGATTGGTGCGCTGCTCATTGGCAACTGTGGTTTCTTCACCGTGTCCGGGAAGAAGCCGCGTTTGGGGTGAAAGCGTAAGGATGCGCGTGTGGACACTGGCAAGCAGTGTTTGAAAATTGCTGCCGGGGAAATCGGCGCGCCCCACGCTGCCGCGGAAGATCGTATCGCCGCAGAAAGCGACGCCCTCCTGTGTGCAGTGGAAAACCACACATCCGGGGGTGTGCCCGGGAGTGTGCAATACCTGGAAGGTGAGGGATCCGAGGGTTAAAAGCTGGTGATCTTCGAGGAGCAGATCAGGTTTTGGTCCGGGATCGATGGTGATGCCAAAATCATGAGCGCCGCCCATCTCCCGCCAGAGTGGCAAATCGGCAGAATGAAGGGCAGTGGAAACGGGCTGAGGCAGGGCGCGGATCAATTCACCATTCCCTGCGAAATGGTCAAAATGCGCATGAGTGAGCCAGATCTGCTGGATTTGCCACCCCTTCTTCTGCGCATAGATAGCGGCTTGAGACGCTTCGAACGAAGGGTCGATGACCACAGCCGACCCCGAACCCGAATCAACGACCAGGTAGGTATTGTTTTCAATCGGACCAGCGACAAATGTTACGATCTCAAGCGCCATAGTCGGTCTCCTGAAGATGGACTTCTTCCATCTGAATTTGTTCTGCACCTTCCGGCAATTGCGATTTGGGATAACGTCTGAGGAAGGTGGATGAAACGGTCAGGGATAGAATCAATGCCCCAAGCGCGCCGATATAGACCCAGGTGGGGTTTTGGTCATACAAAACGCCCGCAACCAGTGGGGCAAGAATCACTGCCACAGCATTGGCGGTTTCTACAAAGCCATATGCCAGACCGATCTCTATTGGACGAATCAGCGGGTGTGTGAGGGCGAGTGCCATGGAACGAACCACCCGGTAACCGCCGAAAAAGAAATAAGCAGCGCCGAACCAAAATGGACCCGTGCCCTGCCACAAAAGAACGGCAAATACCCCTACTGAAATTTGCCCAAGAAGAAAAGCGATCGGTGCGTGCATGCGACCCATCGTGAGCGCCAGGATAACATTTCCCAGACTACCCAGCGAGCCAAGCTGCCCGATGGTTTGTATGCTGAGATTGCGCTCATTTTGCA
>JBDKTF010000070.1:0-2015 GCA_039680295.1 Anaerolineaceae bacterium | reverse complement strand
CCCATCCAGGTATGTGTCAACAGGTAGCGCAGCGCATCGAACAGTGAAATTTGAGCCAGCGCGGTCAGAAAACCGGCAGTCAGGGCTGGCAGCAAACCCAGCAGATGGGTAAAACTGTTTTCACGGCGGGTGATCATCACCCAGACCATGGTATACGCCATCGAGAGCAGCGTCATCACCCCAAATGCGCTGAGAAGCGCCAGTGGATAGAGAACCACGGGGTTTTCACTCCAAACCAATAGATCCAGCGCAGCCGCCAGCGCCAACAAGGTCACCAGACTGCGTCCACCCGCCAATGAGGGACGTTCATCCCAATCCCGCCACACGGTCTGATTGAAAGCGGGCAGCACAAACCACGAAAGCGCCAATCCCATACCGGTGCCGGTGATCAATCGCAGTTCATTGCTGGGAGGATACAGACCGGTGATATTGGGAAAGAAATGCAGATATGAATTTCCTCCGTCCACCGCAAACGCCAGAACGAAGAAAACTGCCAGCAGCGTCAATTTTCTGGAAGGCATCCCCATCCGCCTGCCCTGTCGCGCCTGGAAGATCAACCCGAGCAGTGCACCCAGATACATACCCGAACAGCGCGCGCACAGAGGTGAGGCTCGTCCATCCATCTGAAAGGATCGCGCGTCAATGCGATGACAGACTGCATAACCCACGCCATCCGCTTTTCCCAGCAGTCCCGCCGGGGTAAACCACAACCAGAGCAAGAACGCCGCACCAGCGATCAGAAAGAGAATAAAAGTCCACCGGCGATTGTGGGATGGGGAAGACGGCGACGAATTGCTCATTGCTCCCATTATAGAAGTGTTGTCCGGTGGATGCAAGATGAATGAAGATTTACCCCCGGCGTCATCCCAACAAACGGAAGTACGCAAAGCGCCCCGAAAAGGCAATCGAAGGTGAGTGCGCACGGTCGCTTTGTGGTAAAGTAGAGGGGTGATCTTTTGAATGAAAAGGAAAGAACGCATGAAACCACGGACTTTCACGACATTGATCGCAGCGGTGATTCTGATCAGCGCCTGCGCGCCAACCTCAACAGCCGCGCCGACCGCCGCCCCGGCGGAGATCAAATCCGCGACTGCCACCCTGGCGCCCACGCCAACCCTTACCGCCCAACCGACGCCCACGGTTGAATATCCCGCTGAAGGGTACGGTCCGACGAATTTTCCGGCAAACGTCGATCCGCTCACCGGATTACCGGTGGCAAACCCCACCCTGCTGGAACGCCGCCCGTTGATCGTCAAGGTGGAGAACCTGCCGCGCGCCGATCGCCCGCAGATGGGGCTGACCGCGGCGGACCTCGTTTACGAATATTACACTGAGATGGGCACCACCCGCTTCGCCGCCTTGTTTTATGGGCAGGATGCTGCGCAGGTGGGTCCGATCCGTTCGGCGCGTTTTTTCGATATCAGTCTCATCCGCATGTACAAGGCGGTGTTTGCTTTCGGCAGCGCCTATGACGATCTGCTGGAGAAACTGCACAGCGCCGAGTTTTCCGACCGCCTGGTGGTGGAAGGATCGCAGAACTGCCCGCCGATGTGCCGCTTCGAACCGCAGGGACGCAAATACCTCATCACCGACACCAGCCAGTTGAGCGCAGCCATCACCGCAAAGAATGTCAGCGGTGGGAACGGACGCCAGAATCTGGACGGCATGTTCTTTCAGCAGCAGATTCCCGCGGGCGGAGAAGATGTGACCCAGTTTTTTGTGCGTTTCTCCGGAGCGATCTACAACCGCTGGGATTATGACGCAGCCGCCGGACGTTATTTGCGTTGGGTGGACCAATCGGATGCCATCAACCCCAAAGATGAAGTCTACGGGCAGTTGGTGGACCGTACCAACCAGCAGCCCATCGCTTTTGATAATGTTGTGATCCTGGAAATGCCGTACGAGCACCTGGTTCGCACCGCGGATATGGAAGTGGTGGATATGGCGTTCAGCGGCTATGGAAAAGCGTATCTCTTCCGCGACGGCAAAGCCTATGAGTTGCGCTGGCAGCGGCT
>JBDKTF010000181.1:0-2026 GCA_039680295.1 Anaerolineaceae bacterium | reverse complement strand
TGGACCGCCGCCCCGAAGCCGCCGTGGAATACCTCACCGCGCTGGGTATTGCCGATGCCGCAGTGGTGTCACCCGAAAAATCGGGCGAAGTCCGGCAGATGTACGAACCGCTGCTGGAAACGCAGCGCCTTGAGAAAGACGTTGAGCGCGCGAAGAAATTATGCAGCACAGTCGCGGGTATGCTTCTCAAACCCAACTGGCGCGCCAACCTGGTGCGCGCCCGCGAGCAGCTTCCGACCCAGCCCGCCGGTTCTCCTCCGCTTCCTGTGGCAGAAATGCTCCTCCAGACCCAGAGTGGCAAGCTGATCGATTCGCTGGCGCTCATCCGCAAACTCGCCACCGAAGGGCACTACCGCACCGCCATGGAAGAAGCCTACGCCGCGCTGGTATTTGCGCCCACCTACCTGCCTGTCCACACCCAGATCGCCGAGATGATGGTACCCATTGGTTTGCAGGACGAAGCCATCCAAAAATTCACCATCATCGCCCACATGTACAACCTGCGCGGTGAATCGGTCCAATCCACCCGCCTGCTGCGCCGCATCATTCACCTCTCGCCCATGGACCTCGACGCCCGCACCGGGCTGATTGACCAGCTTCTGGCGCAGGGACTGGTCGACGACGCCATGGAAGAATACATGGAGCTGGCAGACCTGTACTATCACCGCGCCGAGCTGGATAATGCCCGCAAAACCTACACCGCTGCCCTGCGCACCGTCCAGCAGACGAAAAGCGCACGCAATTATCCGCTGGAAATCCTCGGGCACATGGCAGATATCGACCTCCAGCGGTTGGACTGGCGTCAGGCGATCAACACCGTCGAGCAGATGCGCAACCTCAAGCCTGCCGATCCCGCCCTGCGCTTGCAGCTCATGGACCTGAACTACCGTCTGGGGCAGGGTCCCGCGGCGCTGCTGGAAATGGATAACTACCTGTCGCAACTCGACAAATCCAAACAGAAAGATGCTCAGGTCAAGTTCCTGGAAGAGGTCGCCAAAACCTACGAAAGCAGCATCGAAGTGCGCAAACGCGTGGCGGATCACTACCAGCGCCTGGGCATGGCAGACCGCGCCGTGGAAGAGCTGGACAAACTCGCCGAAATGATGCTCGCTCAGGGCAATAAAAAAGCCGCGGCTGCCATCGTGCAGACCATTCTCACCTTCAATCCGCCCAACGCCAGCGACTACCGCCGCATGCTCGACCAGCTCAAATCCTGAGCCTGCCGCATGTCTGAAAGTACCCGGGATCTACTGGTACGCGGCTTGGCGGCTGCGAAGGCGGGCGATGTCAAAGAAGCCAGCTTTTTTCTCGATTGGCTGCTGAGTCATCCCGATTCTTCCACCAGCGAGCGTGTGGAAGCCTGGTTCGCCTTGAGCCAGATCACTGCCAACCCCAAAATCCGGCGCGAATATCTGGAGAATGTGCTGGCGAACAACCCCGGTCATGCCGGGGCGCGCCGCGCGATGGCGGTTCTGGATGGAAAGCTCAACCCGGCAGAGATCATCGACCCCGATCATCTGGTCATTCCCTCCGGCGCAACGCCCGACCCCGCCGATCCCAAACGCTTTACCTGCCCCCAGTGCGGAGACAGGCTCACCTTCGCCCCCGGCGGGCAGTCGCTCATCTGCGAATCCTGCCAGACACACCAGTGGATCCAGTCGCCCAGAGAGACCGCGAACGAAAACGGGCGCGATTTTATGGTTGCCATGGCGACCCGCGAAGGGCACCTTCGCCCCACCACGCAGAAAAATCTGGCGTGCCAGGGCTGCGGGGCGCGTTTTCTCCTCCCACCCGAACAATTCACCCACACCTGCCCCTACTGCGGTTCTAAATATGTGGTCACGCAGACCGAAACCGAAGCGCTTCTGCTGCCCGATCTGCTCATCCCCTTCGCGGTGAGTCTGGAAGCCGCCCAGGCTGCGCTGCGCGGCTGGTTCGAAGAGAATCCCGTTCCCGATCCGCTCAAAGTGGCGCCTGGTCGGCGCATTTACCTGCCCTTCTGGAGCTTCGAAATCAGCGGGCAAAT